>NZ_JBHXKA010000002.1:21410-180439 GCF_042722885.1 Streptomyces sp. NPDC058401 | reverse complement strand
GCCCAGGTCGTGGTCGTTCAACGTCCCCGGCGCGCGGAGAAAGACAGCGCTGTCGCCGTAGGTGGCGGCCACCTCGAAGCCGAAGACGCCGGTGTAGAACTCGACGGCACGCGGGACGTCGCGGATGTAGAGGACGGCATGATTCAGACGGCGGACGGACACGGGGTCTCCTCGGGCGGGACGGGTGGACGGGCGGACGGGCTGTCAGGCGATCTGGAGGGAGCGGATCGAGTTGCCGAACCACATGCGGTCGATGGCGCTGGTTGCGGTGCGGAGGTCGGTGGCGGCCCCGGCGGTGAGCAGGAGTGGGACGTAGTGGTCGGCTGTCGGGTGGGCGATGTCGGCTGCGGGCGCCTTGCGCCGGTAGTCGGTCAGGGCGTCGATGTCGCCGTGCGCGAGCGCGTCGACGGCCCAGGCGTCGAACGCGGCCGCCTGGGCGGACTGGTCGGCGAGTCCGGGGTTGCGCAGGGCGTCGAAGTTGTGGGTCATGAATCCCGACCCGATGATGAGGACGCCTTCGTCTCGTAGTACGCGGAGCTTCTGGCCGAGTACGAGGAGCGCTGCCGGGTCGAGGCTGGGCATGGACAGCTGTACGACCGGCACGTCGGCGGCGGGGAACATCGCCAGGAGCGGGATGAACGCGCCGTGGTCCAGTCCCCGGTTGGTGTACTGGTGTACCGGGGTCGTGGCACCCAGGATCCCGGCGAGCCGGCGGGTGAGGTCGGTGGCGTCCGGGGTGGGGTACTTCAGGGTGTAGTAGCGCGGGTGGAATCCGCTGTAGTCGTAGTACAGCGGGGTTCCGGCCGCGGACCCCGAGATCGCGACCGGGGCGTTCTCCCAGTGGGCGGAGACCACGACGATCGCCCGGGGCTTGGGCATCGACTGCCCCCAGGTGAACAGGTCCTCCAGCCACTGCGGGTCGTTCAGGACCGGCGGGGCGCCGTGACTGACGAACAGCGCGGGCAGCGCGCCGTCGCTCTGTTCCCATGCGCGCTGTGCGCGGGCCTGTGGCAGGACGCGGGCCAGCAGGTCGTCGTAGGCGCCGGCCTGGACAGCCGGGTTGAGGAGGTCCACGGCTTCGGTCGTCATGACCGGCCTTCCTTGTCGTTGAGGGTGCATCCGGACTCTCGCCGTCGCCGTCGCCGTCGCCGTCGCCTTCGCCGTCGCCTTCGCCGTCGGGGAAGGGGCTGGGGAGAGTGCCGGTGGCCGGCAGAGCTGCTCCGGACGCATCCGGAGTTTGATCACATTCCCGGGCATCAACCCAGTGGCAGCCGGTGACCGACCGCCATCAGGTGCGGAGGCTTGTTCACGGAGCCCCGCGTAGCTCCTCCTTGCGGCTTTGAACTGCAAGGACGCCATTTTGGAGATCCCGTGAACAAGCCTCGTGGGCTTGGGAAACCGTTGAAGGTCTCGTACGTCGCCCTAGTGCGCGTCAGTTCCTGGTGGTCTTCAGTGCGCCGGCCCAGGACTCCAGCTGGGTGAACAGGATGGTGGCCGCGGCGTCGTGGTGTGCGCCGGGGGTGAAGGTGGAGAAGCTCTCGAAGTCGGTGAGCAGCGAGAAGGACAGCTGCTGACGTACGTGGGCGAGCTGCAGTTCGCTGGCGATTCCGCGCAGGTGCTCGATCGCCCGGGCGCCGCCGAGGCCGCCGTAGGAGACGAATCCGGCCGCCTTGTTGTTCCACTCGGCGTAGAGGTAGTCGATCGCGTTCTTCAGGACGCCAGAGGTGGAGTGGTTGTACTCCGGAGTGACGAAGACGTATCCGTCGAACTCGCCGATCTTTGCAGCCCAGGCCTTGGTGTGGTCATTGGCGTAGGCGCCCCGGCTCGCCGGCACCGCTTCGTCCAGGAGCGGCAGGGGGTGGTCGATCAGGTCGACCAGTTCGTAGTCGGCGCCCGTGCGCTCCTTCGCCTTGGCCAGTACCCAGTCCGCCACGGCCTTGCCGTTACGGCCCGGGCGGGTGCTGCCGACGATGACGGCGATCTTCAGGTCGCTCATGAGTGGTTCCTTCGATACTCGAACACTGATGACTTGAACGTTCAAGTGCGACGCTACACCTCGGTGACTTGAATGTTCAAGTCGAGGTCGAGCTGACCTAGGATGCGACCATGCCTGCCGAAGAAGAACCCGAGATGTCCGACCCGCGGTGGCTCACCGCCGACCAGCTCGCCGCGTGGCGCTCGGTCATGAGCCTCCTGAAGCAGCTGCCCACCGCGGTCGAGTGTCAGCTCCAGCGGGACTCGCAGCTCAGCTTCGTGGAGTACTACGTGCTGGTGCTCCTGTCCGAGCAGCCCGGGCGCCGGGTCCGGATGAGCGACCTCTCGACCCTGTCCAACCTGGAACTCTCACGCTTGTCCCACATGGCCCGCCGCCTGGAGAAGCGCGGCATTCTCGCCCGCGAACCCGACCCGACCGACGGCCGCTACGTGCACGCGATCCTGACCGACGCCGGTTCCGCCTGCCTCACGGAGGCGGCACCCGGGCACGTGAACCGCGTGCGCGACCTGTTCATCGACGCCCTCACCCCCGAGGAACTGCAGGCGCTGCGCCGATCCGCCGACAAGGTCGTCGCCCGCATCAACAAGGTGGCAGAGCGGAGCGAGAAGGCGCCGCCCGGCGGACGCCACGATCTGGAGAAGCCTTCGAACCCTTGCCTGCCGGATTCCTGGACCGCCACAGACGGCTCCAGCCCATGATCACGCGGATTCAATGACCGCCCGGAGTCAACCCGGGAGGCCCGCCGGTCCGGCCGGTACCGTCCGCTGGCCCTGTTCGCGGGCGAGGCGGTGGCCGCGCAGCGCGATGACGCTGTAGAGCTGCCGTCCGATCTGCAGGGTCGGGTAGGCGCCGGCGAAGGCGGCCGCGCGGTGGGTGAACGCCTCGGGCAGGGCGGCGGCCATCACCAGCGCGGCCGGCATGACCGCCAGCAGTACCCGCTTCACCGGCCTGCGCGTGAGGTCGAAGAAGTTGGTGAACCAGACCGTGGCCACCCACGCCGGCCAGACGGCGAGCATGAGGATCAGCGTGTGGGGATCTGTGGCCTTCCGGTTCCTCTCGCCCCGCTCCCGGATGAGGGCGGTGACGGGCACGCTCGGCGCGGCGGGGGCCTCTTGCCACCCGCACTGCGCCGACGTCCCGAGAGCAATCCCGAAGATCCACGGCTTTCACCGGCATTCAGTCCGTGGGAGATGGGTTCGGCGTTTCGCCGTAAGGGCGTCCCGTTCCAACGGGCTGGGGGCGACTGTCACCGCGATTGACTTCCGGGCGGCTTCAGTCGACCGGAACGGCCTGCGGTGCCTGCCGCGGCACGGTGGCGGATGCGGAGGTGGGGCGGCGCGGGCGGGCGAGCAGGACGGCGGCCAGGCCGGCGATCACCCAGATCGTCAGCGTGATCGACGGCCGCACGGCCTGCGCGCCGTCGAAGAACGCCACGGACCGCAGCAGTGAGCCACCGGCGCCGGGCGGCAGCCACTGGCCGATCAGCCCGGCCGGCTCGGGCAGCAGCTCGGGGGCGGAGGTCATGCCCGAGAACGCGTTGCCGATCAGCATGCAGAGCAGGGCGCCGACGCCTATGCCGGCCGGGCCGATCAGTGCCGCGATTCCGGCCACGGTGGCGCCGACCGCGAGGGCCGTGAGGCCGAGTGCGCCGGCTTCGGCCCACCAGTTGCCGGTGAGGGCGCCGAGCCAGCTGTGGGTGAGCGCGGCTGCCACGATGCCGACCAGGGCGGCCGAGCCGAGAAGGGCAAGGACTCCGCGGGTACCGCGCAGTCCGAGGAGCGTGATGACGGCGCCGGCCGCGATTCCCGCGAGGGTCATCGGCAGCAGGCTGGAGTTGAGTACGGCGCCGCGCGGGTCCTTGGCCGGCGCCGCGACCACATCGGTGATCTGAACATGCGTGCCCTTCGGGCTCCCCGCGGTGACCGCCTGCTGCAGCAGCTGGGCCGCCACCGTGCTCGCGGCCGAGGCGGTGAGCAGCTTCGGTCCCTGCTGGGTGACGACGACCGCGCCGTATACCGTCCGGGCCTCAATGGCTGCACGGGCCGCGGCTTCGTCGGCGTACCGGTGTATCTCGAACGCGCCCGGCTTCTGCTGAAGTTGCTTCTGAACGCCTTCGGCCGCCGCCGCGGGGCCCGCGATCCCGATGGGGAGATCGCGCGGTGCGATCCGGCTGGCCGGCCAGGCGAACGCCCACAGGGCAAGGGTCACGAACACCGGGATCAGGACTATGACAGCGATCAGACGCCTGCCCTGTGGCGGAGACGGCGGCGCGGACGTGGCGGAGGAGGCGGACATCGAGGCTCCTGAAACAAAGAGAATGAGCATTCGTTTTGGATGGGTCACTGTGTTGCAGGCCGTGGCGCTTGTCAAGAAATGAATGTTCGTTCTACGTTGGGCGCATGGCTCGCGTATCCCAGGAACACCTCGATGCCCGCCGCCGCCAGATCTTGGACGGCGCCACGCGCTGCTTCAGCCGCAACGGCTTCCACGCCGCGTCGATGCAGGACGTCCTGCGCGAGGTCGGTCTCTCCGCGGGCGCGGTCTACCGCTACTTCACCAGCAAGGACGAGCTGATCGCAGCCATTGCGACCGAGGCTCTCGCCACCGTCCGGGCCGCGTTCGAGCGGGCTGCCGAGGAGCACCCGCCGCCACTGCCCGACGTACTGCTCACCCAGACCCTCGGCGACGTGTTGGCCGGCGGAGTGCTCGGCGGCGGCCCAAGGTCCGGCGACGAGCCCGAGTTTCCCCGAGTGGCCCTGCAGGTATGGGCGGAAACCTTGCGCAACCCGGAGCTGGCCAAGGCCCTGCGCCAGGGGTTCGACGAGATGCACGGGGTCTGGAGCAGAATCGTCACGGCCTACCAGGAGGCCGGGCTGATGAGGGCCGACGTACCGGCCGACCGCGTGGCGCGCACCCTGATGGCGCTGGCGCAGGGGTTCATCGCCCAGCAGGCCCTGTTCGGAGATGTGGAGGTCGAACAGGTGCGGGACGGGCTGCGCGGCCTGATGTCCATGACGGAACCCAGGGTCGGCTGACGAGCGGGGGAGGAGCCGCCTCGGCCCTGACAGTCCGCCCCCGCGCCTCCCTTCTGCCGGCGCTGGGCGCGTCGCGGGCGGTGAGGCGGTTGTCGTGCCGGCGCCCTGCGTTCAGTCGGTGAGTCCGCGCGCTATCCGGTCGAGGTCTTCGAGGAGTCCGGCCAGCCGCTCTTGGGGGATCGCCTCGATCATGCGTGCTTCGATCGGATAAACAACGCCTTGGGCGGCGTTCAGCCGGCGTCGGCCTTCGTCGGTGAGGTCGGCGGGGCGGGCCCGGCCGGTCTCCACAGTGGCCGGCCGGGTCAGCAGACCCGCGTCCTGGAGGCCGCGGAGCACCACGTTCATCGACTGGCGGGTGACGAAGGTGGCGCGGGCGAGCTCCGCGTTCGACAGGCCGGGACGCGCCGCGAGAACCTCCAGGCAGGCGTACTGCGGGACGGTCAGGCCGTGCTCGCGCAGCGCCTGGTCCATGGAGGCGCGCAGGGCCGCGTGGGCGCGCTTGAGGCGGTACCCCACGTGATCGAGCACGTCCTCGGCCGGGTGGGGCAGGGGGATCTCCGGGTGCGGGCTGTCCTTCATGTCCATATTTTGACACCTGCGACGCCGAGGTCTAACGTCGAGTATGTCAAAGTCCTGACATTGAATGAAGTGAGCGAGGAGAACACCATGCCCGTCAGCATCGATGGCCCCGACTTCATCGCCCTCCAGGTCCGTGACCTGCAGGCGGCCGCGGAGTTCTGCGAGAAGAACCTCGGCCTGACCCGTACCCCCGCCTCGCCTCCCGGCGCGATCGTCTTCGACACCAAGCCCGTCCCCCTCGCTGTCCGCGACCCGCTGCCCGGCACCGACCTGGACTCCGGCCGCCCCGGCCTCGGCGTCGCCCTGTGGTTCTCCACTCCCGACACCCAGGCCTTCCACGACCAGCTGAGCGCCAACAGCGTCAAGATCCTCACCCCGATCACGGACAGCCCCTTCGGCCCGATGTTCTCCTTCGTCGGCCCCGAGGGCTACGTCCTGACCGTCCACCAGGCGCGCTGACCGTGCCCGCCGTCTCCCTCACGCCCCAGGGTCCCTTCTCGCTGGCCGCCTCCACCCGGTTCCTGGAGGGCTTCACCCCCGCCTCCTACGACGACGCCCCCGACGGCGTCCTACGGCTGGCCTTCCCCACCGATGACGGCCGCTCCGTCATCGGCTGCGCCCTGCGGCAGAAGGAGACGGCGGACGGCGCCGCCGCCGCCGGAACCGTCCACGCCGAATACACCCTCCACACGGACGGCGAGGCCACCGAGCCCGGTACGGGAACAGCGGCCGCCAAGGCGGCACGGGCCCAGATCGCCCGCATCCTCTCCCTCGACGTGGACGCCACAGACTTCCCCACCCTCGGCGACAGCGACCCGGTCGTCGCCGGCCTCCAGGCCGAGTTCGCGGGCCTGCGCCCGGTGCTGTTCTACTCGCCGTACGAGGCCGCCGCCTGGACGATCATCGGCAACCGCATCCGCATGACCCAGGCCGCCCACATCAAAGCCCGCCTCGCCGAGCAGCACGGCCAGGCCCTCGACGTCGCCGGCCGCCAACTGCACGCCTTCCCCACCCCCGGCGAGCTGCGGCGCATCGGCTCCATCCCCGGCCTCACCGACATCAAGGTCGAGCGCCTGCACGCACTGGCCGACGCGGCCCTGGACGGACGCCTCGACGCCGCCCGCCTGCGCGAGCAGCCCGCCGAGTTCGCCCTCACCGACCTCAGGGAACTGCCCGGCATCGGGCCCTTCTCCGCCGAGCTCATCCTCATCCGCGGCGCCGGACACCCCGACGTCTTCCCCGCCGCCGAACCCCGCGTCCACAAGGCCATGGCCGCCGCCTACGGTCTCGACCCCATCGCCGCGGCCGACACCGCCCGCCTCGCCAGGATCGCCGACGGCTGGCGCCCGTACCGCAGTTGGATCGCACTCCTCCTGCGTGCCCACGCACAGGACCAGCCCGTACCTCAGGGGTGAGTCCGTACTCCTCCGCCTGCGATGTCCGTCCATGAGGTGGCGGGTGAGGATCGCGGCCACGGCCGTGAGTGCCGCGACGTGGGTCGGCTCGGTGGGAGCCCAGTGAGCCAATGATCTGGGCGATCTCATCGCCGAGGGCGATGATGGCGAACAGCCCGAACCGCTCGGCCAAGTGTCCGACATCGATCGGCGGCTTCGCATGCCGAAGCCAGGTGGCGAGCCGCTCCTCCTGTGGGTCAGGCTCCCGTCATGCCCCGGTTGGTGGCGCGTTCATCGCTGCCGTCAGGAACGTGATGGCCCAGCGCCGGGCCGCCTCGCCGGTCGCGGGGGAGGGGCAGGTCGGGGAGGGCTGCTGGTAGACCTCGACGCGGTCCATGGCCGTCACGGCGAGGATCCCGCGCATCCGGAACCACAGCTCCTCCGGGGCCAGCCCGGGCAGTGCGCGCGCGAAGGCGGCCAGGTAGCGCTCGCGGACCGCGTCCTCGGCCGGGCCGGTCCAGCTGCGCGCCTCCTCGGCAGGGTCGCTGAGGATCGTCACGATCAGCCGGGACGTCCGGGCGCCGCCCTCGTCCCCGGCCGGCATCTCGTCGAACAGGGGCCCCGCGAACGCCTCCACCAGGTCGGTGACCGCAGGCTCCGGGGTCTGTGCGAGGAGCCGGTCGAGCCCGGCGGACTGGGCGGCGTTGATGGGCTCGATCACGCGGCGGGCGACGGCGGCCAGCAGTTCCGCCTTCGAGCCGAAGTGATATCCGACGGCGGCCAGGTTCGCTCCGGCGAGGTCGGTGATCGCGCGGACCGAGGTGCCGCGGTATCCGCGCTCGGCGAAGAGGTGCTCGGCCGCGTCGAGGATCTTGGTGCGGGTGTCGGGTGGCGCCATGCCGATGACTGTACATATGTTTGAATGAAACGAACGTATGAATGAGCCGAACGGCGAACGGCGACGCCGCCAATGCGCGATAGAGGATGGCCATGAAACTGCTCGTGTACGGCGCCGGGGTTCTCGGCAGCCAGTTCTCCGCCCGCATGCACGAGGCCGGGCACGACGTCTCGCTCCTCGCCCGGGGCGAGCGCCTGGCCGCCCTGCGCCTCCACGGCGTGCAGCTCGCCGAGGAGGACAGTCCGGCCGTCAGGCGGGTACCGGTGCCGGTGGTCGAGCATCCGGCCGGCCGCTACGACCTGATAGCCGTCCTGGTCCGCACCCATCAGGTGGACGCGGTGCTGGAGTCGCTCGCCGGTGTCGAAGGCGACGTGCTGTTCCTCCACAACTGGGCGGCCGGCCCGGAGCCGCTGGGCTCGGTGATCGGGTACGAGCGGGTGCTGCTCGGCTTCCCCACGGTCGGCGGCACGATGGACGGCGACGTGGTCCGCTACCGGGCGCCCCACTTCATGACGCGCCGGGTGGTGATGCCGATCGGTGAACCCGACGGCCGGACCACCCCGCGACTGGAGCGGATCGTGGAGACGTTCCGCGCCGCCGGGTTCAACGCCAAGGCCGAGCCGCGGATGGACGCCTGGCTCAGGACGCATGCCGCGTTCGAGGTTCCGCTCGGGCAGGCGGTGCACGCGGCGGGCGGCCCCGTGGCGCTGGCCGGCGATCCGGACGCGGTCCGCCGCATGCTCCACCTCATGCGGCAGAACCTGGCCGCCATGCCCGCGCCGCCGGTCCCTCGCGGGTTCGCCGCGCTGCGGACCCTGCCGGAAGGGCTGCTCGTGGCCCTGCTGCGACGCTTCCTGCGGAGCCCGACGGCCGTACACAGTGGACTCAGCAACACCTCACCGGCGACCACGGCCGAGCTCGACCGGCTGGCCGAACAGCTGGCTGCCCGTCCGGAGGGCCGGTAGGCAGGAGGCGGCCGCGCTTCCTCGGCGACCTTCGGGCCGGGAGGCGGTGCAGCCCCTCGCCGGTACTCCGCCGCACTTCCCTGGGGCTTAGGTCAGGTCAGTACCGTGTCCGCGCGCCTCTCGCGCCCGGCGCGCCTTGGCGGTACTGCCGTCGCCCTGCTCGATGTCTCGCTTCACGACCAACCATCACCGGCCGCGTAGCCGGAGCAGCTTGCCGTCCGAACCGCTCCTATGCGGGCGCCTCGAACAGGCGCAGCAGCTGGTCCCTGGTGCGCGTCCACCGCAGCGTGAGCACGTCGCTGTCGAGGCCGGTGATGCGGGAGGTCAACGCAAGTCCCGACATGGCGTTCAGAGCGGTGAAGACGGCGTCCTCGAAGCCGGGAGCCTGTGCGGCTTCCGCGAAGAGCATGGGGCCGATCTCCTGGGCGGTCTTGGTGATCGCCCGGTCGAGCAGGTGGAGGCGCTCGCTGATCTGCGGGGCGATCGGACTGGCCGCGCTGAACTGGAGAACCGCTTGGAACACCGGACCGCGGAAGATCTCCCACAGGGTGTCGAGGCCCTCGCGAGGCGTCAAATCCGTGCGATCGGCCAGCGTTTGGAGTGTCTCGGTGCCGAGCCGTACGGCCAGGTGACCGATCGCCTCGGCGACCATCGCGTCCCGGTTGCCGAAGTGGTGGACCCGGGCGCCGCTGGTGACTCCGGCGCGGGCGGCCACCTTCGTCACGGTGAGGGCCGCGTAGCCCTCCTCGGCGAGGATCTCGATCGTGGCGTCCAGGAGCGCGAGACGGGTCGCGGCGCTGCGTTCCTCCTGGTTGCGGCGCGGCTTGTTCTGGCGGGCGGCGGTCTGGCTCGGCATGCGGTGCATCCTACCTCTTGAGCACATACAGAAATGTATGTATGTTCCGCAGTGAGAGCGAGGTGACTGAGTCATGAGTTCGCTGAAGAGGCTGAGTGACCCCGTCCACGCGGTCGCGGTGATCGCACGGACGGGCCTGATCGATCCGCTCCGGCCCGACTTGATCCTTCGGTTGCGGTGGGACCTGCGGAACTGGGGGCCGGCCGCTGCGGTGCGCGGCGCCGCCCGACGATGGCCGGCCCGGATCGCACTGGTCGACGAGCGCGGCGCGCTGACCTACCGGCAACTCGACCAGCGAAGCGACGCGTTGTGCGAGGCGTGGCGCGCGCGAGGCCTCGGCGGGCATTCGGTGATCGCGGTGCTGTGCCGCGACCACCGGGGTCTGCTCGAGGCGATGTTCGCCGGCGGCAAGCTCGGCGCACGGGTCCTGATGATGAACACCGGTTTCAGCGGACCCCAGTTCGCGGACGTGGCCGAGCGGGAAGGCGTTTCGGCGGCCGTCTTCGACGAGGAGTTCGCCGCGGTGACCGAGCTGCTTCCCGCCCCGGTCCACCGCATGCTCGCCTGGACCGACTCGGGCAGACCCGGCCATCCCACCCTGGAGTCGATGATCGAATCCGCGCCGGGGGCGAGGCTACGGCCACCGGCGTCGGTCGGGTCGCTGGTGATGCTGACCAGCGGTACGACCGGGCTGCCCAAGGGAGCCCCCCGCCAGGTTCGCTCGCTAAGCATCGTCCTGCAGCTGCTCGAACGAGTCCCCTGGAGGAAGGAGGAGAGCACCTTCATCGCCTCACCGCTGTTCCACGGCACCGGAATGGCTCACGCGGTCGTGATGATCTCGCTGGGCAGCCGGGTCGTGCTGCGGCGCAGGTTCGACCCGGAGCAGACCCTGTCGGCGCTGGCCGCCAACCATTGCACCGGCATGGTGGTGGTACCGACGATGCTGCACCGGATCCTGGCCCTGGGCCCGGAGCGGCTCGCGGCCCATGACCTGTCGCGGCTGCGGATCGTGCTCGCCGCGGGGTCCGCGCTCGCTCCCGGCCTGACGGTCCGGGCGCTGGACGCCTTCGGCGAGGTCCTCTACAACCTGTACGGGTCCACCGAGGTGGCCACGGCGACCGTGGCCACACCGGATGAGCTCCGGGCCGCGCCGGGAACCACCGGCCGCACGCCGCGCGGCTGCCGGGTCGGACTGTACGGACCGGACGGCCGTCCCGTCGCGGGTCCCGGAGTGCGCGGCCGGGTCTTCGTGGCGAACAGCCAACGCTTCGACTCCTACACCGACGGACGCAGCAAGGAGGTCATCGACGGATTGATGAGCACCGGGGACGTCGGCCACTTCGACGCCGACGGCCTGCTCTTCATCGACGGCCGGGACGACGACATGATCGTCAGCGGCGGCGAGAACGTGTTCCCCGGAGAGATAGAGAACCTGATCTGCGGCCACGAGGCCGTCCACGAGGCCGCGGTGGTCGGCGTCGAGGACGAGGAGTTCGGCAGACGGCTGAAGGCGTACGTCGTCACCATCCCCGGACGCGACCTGACCGCCGACGACGTGAGGGCGTACGTACGGGCCAACCTCGCCCGCCACAAGGTCCCCCGCGACGTGGTCTTCCTCCCCGAGCTACCGCGCACCCCCACCGGCAAGCTACTGCGCCGATCCCTCACCTGACCCGAGGAGAACGAAGGGCATGAAGCTCGTCACGTACTCCAGAGGTGAAGGCTCCAGGACGGCGGCTCTGGTCCACGGCAACTCCATGAGTCACGACATCTGGCGCGAGTTCGCGGACATCCTCATCCGCGACCACGACCTCTCCCTCGTCCTCGTCGACCTCCGTGGCCACGGGCGAAGCCCCAGGGCGAAGAGCTACGCGATCAAGGAGTTCGCCCAGGACCTGGTCGACACCCTGCCCACCGATCTGGACTTCCTCATCGGCCACTCGCTCGGCGGCGTCGTCTCGGCCCTGGCCGCACCCTCCCTGCGGCCCCGCCACTACATCGGCCTGGACCCCGCCTTCGACATCACCCTCGCCAAAGGACTCGTGCTCCTGCTCGTCGGTCCCCACCAATCGCGCCTTCCGGGCTGGTTCCTGGGGCTCCTCGGCCAGCCGCCCGCCGGGGCCCCGCCGGACACGATGGAGCGGTTCCGTGCGAGCTGGCGGAACTGGGACAGCGGCATGATGTGGCATTTCACCCGCGAATCCCGCCCGCTGATTCCCGCCGGCCCACCGGCCGTGCCCTCCACGCTCGTCCTGGCGGACAAGAGCTTCGTGGTGTCGAAGGCGATGGCCAGGTCGCTGGAGGCCGCCGGATGGGACGTCCGAGTCAAACCCGGAGCCGTCCACGACCTGCAGGTACAGGACCCGGAGGGCCTCGCGGCGCTGCTCGCCGACGTCCTCCTGAAGCGGGAGTAGCGGCCGGTGCCGACCGGCCGGCTGAAGAGGGGACCGGCACCTCTTTCCAACATACATACATCTATGTATGTTTCTTGCATCACCTCACGAAGGAGCCCTGCGACGTGACTGACAAGGCGTACGTCATCGGTGTCGGGATGACGAAGTTCGAAAAACCCGGCCGCCGCGCCGGCTGGGACTACCCGCAGATGGCCAAGGAATCCGGCACCAAAGCACTGGCGGACGCGGGCATCCGCTACGACCAGGTCGAGCACGCCTACGTCGGCTACGTCTACGGCGAGTCGACCAGCGGGCAGCGCGCCGTCTACGAGCTGGGCATGACCGGAATCCCGGTCTTCAACGTGAACAACAACTGCTCGACCGGCTCGACCGCCCTCTACCTCGCCGCCCAGGCCGTCAAGTCGGGCCAGGTCCAGGTGGCGCTCGCGCTCGGCTTCGAGAAGATGCAACCCGGCTCCCTCGGCGCCACGTTCGAGGACCGCGAGCAGCCGATGATGCGCCACATGCAGGCGCTGGCCGAGATCTCCGAGGTCCGGTTCCCGCCCGCCCCGTGGATGTTCGGCGCGGCCGGACGCGAGCACATGCAGCAACACGGCACGACGGCCGAGCACTTCGCGAAGATCGGCTGGAAGAACCACAAGCACTCGGTGAACAACCCGTACGCCCAGTTCCGGACCGAGTACTCGCTCGAGGAAATCCTCGACGCGCCGATGATCTACGACCCGTTGACCAAGCTCCAGTGCTCGCCCACCTCGGACGGCTCGGGCGCGGCCGTCATCGCCAGCGAGGCCTTTGTGGACCGCTACGGGCTCGCCGGGCAGGCCGTGGAGATCGTCGGCCAGTCGATGACCACCGACTTCGCCGGCACCTTCGACGGCACCGCCAAAAGCATCATCGGCCACGAGATGAACGTCCAGGCGGCCCGGAAGGTGTACGAGCAGTCCGGGCTCGGCCCCGAGGACTTCCAGGTCATCGAGTTGCACGACTGCTTTTCCGCCAACGAACTCCTCCTCTACGAGGCCCTCGGGCTCTGCAAGGAGGGTGAGGCCGGACGCCTGCTCGACGACGGGGACACCACCTACGGCGGCCGCTGGGTCGTCAACCCCTCCGGCGGCCTCATCTCCAAGGGCCACCCCCTCGGCGCGACGGGCCTGGCCCAGTGCGCCGAGCTCACCTGGCAGCTGCGCGGCACCGCCGACGCCCGCCAGGTCGGCGGCGTGAACGCCGCCCTCCAGCACAACATCGGCCTCGGCGGCGCCGCCGTGGTCACCGCCTACCAGCGCGCCGAGCGCTGACACCACCAGGAGACACCACCATGGGTCAGATCCAGCACAGCACCGAACTGCCCGCCGCACCGGAGAAGGTGTGGGCGATCATCGCCGACCCGCAGACCTGGGACCGCTGGTTCACCATCCACGGCAGCTGGCTCTCGGAGCCGCCGGCGAGCCTTTCCGCGGGCGCCCACCTCACCGAGAAGGTCGTCATGCTCGGCATGGCGAACAAGATCGAGTGGACGGTCGACGCGTACGAGGAGCCCACGACCCTGCGGCTGTCGGGCACCGGCATGGCCGGGGTCAAGACGTCCTTCTCCTTCGGCCTCAAGCCCTCCGACACCGGCTCGATCATCAGCATCGAGGCCGAGTTCTCGGGCGCGATGATCGTCGGAGCGCTCGGCAAGGCCGTCGAGAAGGACTCCGGCAAGCAGCTCGAAGCCTCGCTCGCGAAGCTCACGGAGCTGGCGGCGTGAGCCTCGACTTCAACGACGCCGCGCTGGGCCGGTGGGCGGAGGAGGAGAGCCGCTTCGAAGTGACTCGGGAGCGCATCACCGCGTACGCCCTGGCCACCAACGACCCGATCCCGGCCCACCTGTCCGGTGACCTCGCACCGCCCGTGTTCGCGATCGTCCCGGTCTTCGAGGCGCTCATGACGCCGGTCCTGGACGTCGTGCCGGTCGAGCTCTTCGGGCGGGTCGTCCACGGTGAGCAGGACTTCTTCTTCCACCGTCCGGTCCGGCCGGGCGACGCGCTGGTCTCGCGCGGCAAGGTGACCGGCTACGAGGGCCTGCCCAACGGCACCCGCGTCACCGTCTACCTCCAGTGCCGCACCGAGGCCGGCGAACTGGTCAACGAGCAGTACGTCACCTGCTTCCTCCGCGGGCACGACGCCGGAAAGAAGATCGGCGACCTCAGTCCGGGGCACGCCCTGGCCCCGGACGTTCGCGCCGGCACGCCGATCGCCAAGGCGACCCAACACCTGGACGCCGACCAGACCTTCCGCTACGGGCCCGCCGCCGGCGACCCGATGCCGATCCACCTCGACGAAGAGGTTGCCCTCGACGCCGGACTGCCCGGGATCATCGCGCACGGCCTGTGCACCATGGCCTTCACCTCCTGGGCCCTGCTCACCGAGATCGGCGGGAACGACACCGCCCGCCTGAAGCGGCTCGCCGTCCGGTTCGCCCGTACCGTCCGGCCCGACTCCGACCTGCGGACCAGCATCTGGCAGACCGGAACGCACACGTACGCCTTCGAAACCGCCGTCGGCGACGAGGTCGTCATCAAAGACGGCCTCGCCGAGTTCAGGGACTGAGGAACATCATGGGTGCACTGGAAGGACGCGTCGCCGTCATCACCGGCGCGGGCCGCGGCATCGGCCGTGAACATGCGCTGCTCTTCGCCCGCGAAGGCGCGCTGGTCGTCGTCAACGACCTCGGCGGGGCCAACGACGGCAGCGGCGAGGACTCCGGTCCCGCGCACGACGTCGTCGCGGAGATCATCGCCAGGGGCGGCCGGGCCGTGGCCAACACCGACGACATCGCCGCATGGGACGGAGCCCGCGCCCTGATCGCCCAGGCCGTCGCCGAGTTCGGCCGGCTGGACGTGGTCGTCAACAACGCCGGCATCCTGCGCGACGCCTTCCTGGCCGGGATGGAGGAATCCCAGTGGGACTCCGTCATCGCCGTCCACCTCAAGGGCCACGCCGCCGTCCTGCGGCACGCCGCTGCCCACTGGAAGGCCGAGTCCAAGGCCGGACGACAGCCCCATGCGGCGGTCATCAACACCGCCTCGGCCTCCGGCATCACCCTGCCCAACGCCGGCCAGGGCAACTACGGCGCCGCCAAGGCGGCCATCGCCGCCCTGACCCTGGTCGCCGCCGACGAACTCCAGCGCTACGGGGTCCGCGTCAACGCCATCGCGCCGATCGCCCGGACCCGGCTGACCCTGGCCACCCCCGGGATGGGCGCGATCTTCGCCCAGGAAGTCGGCGAAGGCGAGTTCGACGCCTTCGCCCCGGCCAACATTTCCCCGCTCGTCGCCTACTTGGCCGCACAGGAATGCACGCTCACCGGACAGGTCTTCGCCGTCCAGGGCGGATCCATCCAGCGCCTCACCGGCTGGACGGTCGCCGACACCACCGAGACCGAGGAGCCGTGGACCATCAAGGACATCGCGGGCCGCCTCGCGGAATGGAAGTGACCCGATGATCGAATGGTCCGACACCGATCTCGCGGTCCGCGAGGCCGTACGCGCCTTCGTCGACAAGGAGGTCCGGCCCCACCAGGACGCCCTGGAGCACGGCGATATGGCGCCCTACCCGATCATCCGCAGGCTCTTCGAAGCCTTCGGGGTCGATGCTCTCGCCACCGACGCGTACAACAAGATCATCTCTGCCTCCGGGCGGGACTCGGGCAGCAAGGGCAAGGACGGCGCAGGCTCAGGGGCAGAGCAGGCGAGCCTGGCGATGATCGCGGTCGCCGAGATCTGCCGGGTCTCCATGGGCCTGGTCGCCACCGCCGGGGTCAGCATCGGCCTCGCCGCCGGAACGATCATTTCGCGCGGCACCCCGGAACAGAAGGAACGCTGGCTCCTCCCGCTCCTGACCTTCGAGAAGGTCGGCGCCTGGGCCATCACGGAGCCCGACTCCGGATCCGATGCCTTCGGCGGCATGAAGAGCACCGTCACCCCCAACGGCGATGGCTACCGGCTGAGCGGCCAGAAGACCTTCATCACCAACGGCCCGGACGCCGACACCCTCATCGTCTACGCGAAGCTCAACGACGGCAGCGACACCCCTGTGCGCCGCCGCCCCGTCCTGACCTTCGTCCTCGACTCCGGGATGGAAGGGCTCACCCAGTCCAAGCCCCTGCGCAAGATGGGCCTGCACTCCTCACGCACCGGGGAACTGTTCTTCGACAACGTCCACCTGGGACCCGAGCGACTGCTCGGCGCCGCGGACGGACAGGACGGCCGCGACAGCGCCAAGGCCAACTTCACCCTCGAAAGGGTCGGAGTCGGCGCGATGGCCCTGGGCATCATCGAGGAGTGCCTGCGCCTGTCGGTCGACTACGCCGGGACCCGCGAGCTGTGGGGACAGAAGATCGGCGAGTTCCAGCTCATCCAGCTCAAGCTCGCCGACATGGAAACCGCCCGCATCAACGTCCAGAACATGGTCTTCCGCGCGATCGAACAATTCCGAGCCGGCGCGCAGCCCACGCTCGCCGAAGCCTCCGCGGTCAAGCGCTACTGCTCCCAGGCAGCCACCGAAGTCGCCATGGAGGCGGTCCAACTCTTTGGAGGAAACGGCTACATGGCCGAGTACCGCGTCGAACAACTCGCCCGCGACGCCAAGTCCCTCATGATCTACGCGGGCAGCAACGAAATCCAGATCACCCACATCGCCAAGGGACTGCTGAGGAACTGACGCCCGCCCGGCGGTGAGGATCCAAACGCCCGCCCCTCACCGCCTTCACAGGCCTCACGGCACACGTGCAGCAGTCTGAAGGCATCCGTGCGAGCGGGGTCCGGGACCGTCCCGGTGATCACAGCGGGCCGGTGCCGTAGCGCCCGGATCGCGGCGCCCAGGCGTCCGCCCGCCTCATGGACGTCCTCGTCTCGGAGCTCTGGTCCCTGCGCGTGCCCAGGTCTGGAGCGCGCGCACTTCGACGCCGAACGCCGCAGCCGCTCGACCTTGTGGTCGAAGGTGCCCATCCGGCGGCTGCCGAGGGTGGGCAGGATGTGGTTCTCGGGTTCGGGTGTGGTCGTCCGAGGGCGGTGTGGAGGTAGGCGTATCCGGCGCTGTTTCGGCGGTCCTTGTTCGGGCTGCCGCCCGAGGGCCTTGTGACCGCCGCCGTCGGGGATCCGTCCGGTCTCGGCCGCGGTCCTGCGGGGCTGGTGCGCAATCCACACCGAACCCGGAGGCCCCTCACCGCCCTCACCCGTTCCAAGAACCTGGCACGCCTGTCACCAACGTCCCCAAACGACACACCTGGGCCGGTGGCCTTGGCCGGCGCTGGTCCAGTCAGCCCTGTACAGGTCGATGGACGGCCCCGAGGCCTGGCTGTTGATCTTGCCTCGAAGGTGGGTCAGATTGCGACATTCGGAGTACTGGCGACATGTCGTGATTGATAATCAGATATAACTACGCATATAACGATCCTCGCAGCTCGAACAGGGACACTCCCTGATCGGGTCGTTCGAGGAGGATCCATGCAGCACTTCGCCGTTCGCGGGAATCCGCGCGTGGGGAGCTTCCGGGGGTACGTGTCGAAGTATGGCGTTCGGAAAGCATCGTGCACGGTACTCGCTGCCGCTGCCGCAGCCGTTCTGACGCCGTCCGTCGCCCTGGCGGCTCCTGCCGCACCCGGCACGTACGCATACGTCGCCAACACGGGCCAGGGCAAGGTCCGGGTGTTCGACACCGCCACGAACGCCCTCGTGACGAGCATCGACACCGGAGCGTTCAGCGGGCCCCTGCAGGTCGCCGCTACGCGAAACGGCAAGAAGGTCTACGTGACGGAGCGGGACTCGGGCGCCGTGTCGGCGATCGACGCTCTCACCAGCACCGTGGTGGCCGAAGTCCCCACGGGGAACGGCACTCCGGAGAGCGTGGCCATCTCGCCGGACGACAGTCGCGCCTATGTCACCGTGGAGGGGAACGGGCTGGCCAACCGCGTGGTGGCGATCAACACCGCCACCAATGCCATCGCGGGCACCCTCGACACGGGGGCGGACACGCTCCCGAACGGGCTGGCGGTATCCCCGGACGGGAAGCGACTCTACGTCGCCTACCGGGGCGCAGGTGTGGTGGCAGTGATCGACTCCGCCACCATGACGCTCATCACGACGGTGGACGTCGGACCGAGCGGACCGCGCAAGGTGGCCATCTCGCCGAGCGGCGCACGTGTCTACGTCACCGAGAACACCTCGGGCGAGGTATCGGTCATCGACACCGCCACCAACACGGTCGTCGTGCCGATTCCGGTCAACCAGGGGCTGGACGGCGTGAAGGTCTCGCCGGACGGAAAGCGCGTCTACGTCGCCGACCGCAACAACGCCCGGGTGGCGGTCATCGATGCCGCCACGAACAGCGTCGTCACTTCGATCCCCACCTCCGGGGATCCCGCGGAAATGGCGGTTTCCCCCACCGGAGCCCGGCTGTACGTCAGCCACCCCAACGGCGCGCACGGGGTATCCGTCATCGACCTCGCCACCAACTCCGTCTCCGCGACCATCGACAGTCCCGAAGGCGCGCTCATCGGAATCGACCTGGGCTCGGTGCCGGGGACCTCGAAGGTGTCCTGCCCGGCCGGCAGCGTGCTGACGGGCGGCGGCTTCGGATCCACCGGTCCCGCACCGGATCAGCTCGTCAGCAGGCCGGTACCCGGCACCAACGACTGGGAGGTGAACGGGCAGAACCGAACGCGGGACGACGTCACCCTCACCCCGTATGCCGTCTGTGCCACGCCATGACGGCCTCGCGACGACCCGAAGGCAGCCGCCGACTGCCCACGGGCCGCGGGTCCACTTCCAGCGGACAATGATCAGGAGCAAGTGCATGCCGTCTGAAAGCACAGCAGCAACGCGGCGGAGCGGTCCGCCACGCCGGACCGGATGGGTCGCCGGAGCCGTCGTCTCGCTCGCCCTCACGGGTGCCGGTTTCGCGGCGCCCGCAGCCGCCGCCACCCCGCAGGACCCGTCGGACGCGCAGTACCTGACGGTGGATCCGCCTCCGCAGTACGACGAATGCGGCGAGGGGCGGCCATGGGACGAGTCGTGCGAGCCCCACCCCGGAGAGCCTCCGTTTCCTCCCGGACCCCCCGGACCCCCCGGACCTCCCGGACCTCCCGGACCTCCCGGACCCCCCGGACCGGCTGGAGCCCCCGGTCCTCCCGGAGCCCAGGGCGCTCCGGGGGTCCCCGGCCCGGCCGGTACCCCGGGATCAGCCGGGCCCGCCGGACCCCAGGGAGTAGCCGGACCTGCGGGCCCTCCTGGTCCCCCCGGACGCGTTTTCACCCTCGTCGTCACGGGCCAGCCCGTCTTGATCCCCGCGGCCCCGTAGCGGCACCGGGCCCCGCGCGGGCTGCCGCACCGCACGGCCGGCACGACCACGTGCTGCCGGCCGTGCGTGTCAGCCGTGGCGCAGAGACCCCAGCAGGCCTTCCGGGAGGGACTCCGAGTGAGCGTCGGCCACCGCCGCCCAGTCGGCGGGCCGGTCGAGGGGAGGGCGTTCGGGCCGGCGCGGCAGTGACACGGGCGCGGCGCTTCCGAGTCGCCGGGCGACGTCCTCGCGCAGCTTCGGCAGCAGCGCGTAGAGCGTGTCACCGGGACACGCGGTGCTGTTGAAGTCCCGGTGCCCGTAGATCTCGGAGGCCGGCACGTCGTACTGGCGGCACACGCGGGCGCACAGGTCGGCGAGGACGGAGAACTGCGCCGGCGGAGGCTGCACCGTCATGTAGGTGCCCTCGTTCTCGATGCCGATGGCCACGTTGTTCTGGCCGACGCAGTGGGCGCCCCGTACCGTCTGGGCCCCGGCGTCCAGCGCGGCGAGGCTGTGGTGCCGCCCCTCGAGGACGAAGGCACCCCTGCTGATGGTGAAGTGCTGGCCGGTGTCGATCCAGCCCTGCATGTCCATGTGGTACGTCTGGATGGCACGGGCGAGTCTGAGGGCCCGCTCCCGCGAGTAGTCCGTGACGTTGGCCGTGGCCGTGTGGTGGATGATGATCTTCTCGGGCCGCGAGGCGAGCAGTACGACGGGTTCGGACGCCTCGCGGGCGCCCCAGCCGGCGCAGTCGGTGATCTCGGGTGCCGGGTGGCCGTCGCGGCGCTGGAATGCCCGGGGGCCGGTGGAGGCCCTGGCCGGGGCGGCGGCGGTGGGCAGGATGGAGGCGGCTCCGACCGCGAGCGCGGCGGATACCAGCGCCCTGCGGGTGAGCCGGGAGTGCGGTGTGAATGTCATGGAGCAGCCGTTCCGGTGGGGGGAGACGTCCCATGGAACGAGGCGGGGCCCCCGGGGGCACGCAGGCGCTCCGGGGACGCGGTCCGTTGGTCCTTCGGGAGGACGGCGAGTCGGCCGCACGGTGTATCTCTCTGGGCAGACGGTGAGCGGAGGGCCCATGAGGCAGGAGGTCGTGGCGCTACGTTGTGCGTAGTCCACAAAGCGCGTTGTTGGAGCAGCTGAGGTTACGCCGGTGGGCGTCCTGTGCCGCAGCTGATGAGCGGCCGGTACGACCGACGAGGGTGGGGGCTGGTCGCGGCCGGTAGCGGAGGCCATGCACCGTGCCCAGAGCAAGGACCTGGCGGCCTTCGACGCACTGCTTCAGTGGCCAGAGCCGATGTCACTTGGGTGGCAGCGTGTCCGCGAACGACACTGCGGTCGTGATCCAGTGGTCCAGCACGGCGTCCTTCGTCAGAGCCGGGCCGCTCACCGTCACCCAGCCGCGCATCGGGCGGCCGGTGAAGTCCATGGGGCGGGCCTCGGGGCGGGCGAGAGCCTGTTCGCTCTGGTCCGGACCCACGCGGACGGCGACCTCTTCGCCGGATACGGCCATGGTCATGTTGCCGTGCAGGAGGAACGCGAGACCGCCGAACATCCGCTTCTCGGTGACGGCTGCCTGTTCACCGAGCCGCTCCCGGATCCGCTGGGCGAGCCCTTCGTCGTACGTCATGCCTCCACTGTCCTGCGGGGTGCCCGAGCCCGCGCGCAGGCTCGCCGCCGATGTGCCGGTGGGGCGGGTGCGCGAGCATGGAGAGGCGGAGCCGGAGTCACTGGGACATGTCAGGGCCCTGAGTCACCGGGGTCCGTGCGGCGTTCCCGGGGTGCGGACCTCAGGCCTTTTGGGGTGAGGCAGCGTCATCAGCGGCTAGAGGATCCGGGGTTCGGGTGGCGAGCCGGGCGAGGGCTTCGGCGGTGGGGGTGTGGGGAGCGGGTTGATAGACGACGAGTTGTTGGCCCGGGGCGGCGCGGACGTCGAAGGATTGGTAGGTCACGGTCAGGGGGCCGGCCGACGGGTGGTGCAGGTGCTTGGTGTCCTGGGTTTTGCCCAGGACCTCGTGGGCGGTCCAGAGGCGGGCGAAGTCCGGACTGCGGGCGGTGAGGGTGTGGACGAGGGAGCGCAGGCGCGGGTCGTTCGGTGTGATGCCGGCGGTCTGCCGCAGGTGGGCCGCGGTGGTCCGGGCCGTGGAGGTCCAGTCGGTGTAGAAGCGCCGGCCCGCGGGGTCGAGGAAGACCATGCGCGCCAGGTTGTCCGCCGGCGCGAACGGTGCATGCAGGGCATCGGCGAGGGGGTTGGCGGCCAGGATGTCCAGGGTGGCGTTGATGACGAACGCCGGGTCGTCCGAGAAGCCGTCCAGGAGCCGGCGGAGGGCCGGACCGATCCGGTCGGTGGCCGGCCGGTCGGCCGGGGGCGTGCCGGCCAGGCGGTGCAGGTGGGCGTGGGTGTCGGGAGTCAGGCGAAGGGCCCGGCCGAGCGCGTCGAGGACTTGGGGCGAAGGACGGCGTTCGCGACCCTGCTCCAGCCGGGCGTAGTAGTCCGCGTTCACTCCGGCCAGGTCGGCGACCTCTTCGCGGCGCAGGCCGGCGACCCTGCGTACGCCGTGGCTCACCAGGCCGACGTCCCGCGGGCCCAGGGCCGCCCTGCGCGCGCGGAGGAACTCTCCGAGGAGATTGCCGGGGGCGGGCACAGGCGTGGTCACGGGCACGGGAACGGGCATGCCCACACGCTAGGGGGTGGGGGCGTGTGCTGCCTGGGTGTGGTGCGTCCTGGTTGGCCGGTCGCCGCTTGCACAGACTCGGTCCGGCGGAGTGATCCGCTTCGAACGAGGAGCAAGGAGCAGGACGGGTATGAGTACCGAAGCCAAGGTAGTGGTCATCACCGGGGCCAGCAGCGGGATCGGGGAGGCGACGGCCCGGCGGCTCGCTGCCGACGGCCACCGGCTGTTCCTGGGCGCACGGCGCACCGACCGGCTCGACGCGCTGAGCCGGGAGATCACCGAGGCGGGTGGCACCGCGGCCTTCCGGCGGCTGGATGTCACCGACGCCACCGATGTACGGGCCTTCGTGGCTGCCGCCCGGGAGCAGTACGGGCGGGTCGACGTGATGGTCAACAACGCGGGGGTGATGCCGCTCTCACCGCTGGACGCGCTGAAGGTCGACGAGTGGGACCGGATGATCGACGTGAACGTGCGAGGTGTGCTGCACGGGATCGCCGCTGCCCTGCCCGTGATGCGGGCCCAGGGCGGCGGGCACTTCGTGAACGTCGCCTCCGTCGGCGCGTACGAGGTGTCGCCCACCGCGGCCGTGTACTGCGCGACCAAGTTCGCCGTCCGCGCCCTATCCGAAGGGTTGCGCCAGGAGTCGGACGGCACCGTCCGGGTCACTCTGGTCTCTCCGGGCGTGACCGAGTCCGAGCTGGCCGAGGGGATCTCCGATCCTGTCGCGAGGGAGGCCATGAAGGCCTATCGCGCCGTGGCGCTGCCGGCGTCCGCCATCGCCGAGGCCATCGCCTACGCCGTCGCCCAGCCGGCCGAGGTCGACGTCAACGAGATCGTCGTACGTCCCGCCGCCAGTGCCCGGTGACCGCCGGGAGTACGGGCACGGGTACGGGTACGGGCGCGAGGACCTGTGGCCGTGGAACGTGACGGCGCCCGTTCGTCGCGGCCCACGGCCCCCGGCGCGGACCGCCGGGGGCCTCTCGGGGTCGCTCAGCGCAAGGCGCTGGTCCTGCTCGGCGCGTGGACCAGTCTGGTGTAGCCCTCCGTGAGGGCGGTCGTCGTCCGACCCACCGTGAACCCGTTCGAGTCGATGGCACGGACGGGCTGAACCTCGTAGGCGGTGCCCGTGAGGAAACATTCGTCGAATCCGCCGAGTTCCTCGGGACGGATGTGGCGCTCCACCACGCGGATTCCGAGTTCGCGCGCCAGCCCGAGCACGGTCTCCCGGGTGATGCCCGCGAGGAAGCAGTCCGCGAGGGGGGTGTGCAGTTCATCCCCGGCCACGAAGAAGATGTTGGCTCCCGTGGCCTCGGCGACGTGGCCGCGGTAGTCGAGGAGCAGCGCGTCGTCGAAGCCGGCGGCGTCGGCGGCGTCCCGGGCCAGGGTGCAGATGTTGTACAAGGAGGCCGCTTTGGCCCGGACGGGCGCGGTGTCCGGATGGGGGCGCCGCCAGCGGGAGGTGCCCAGGCGTATGCCCGCGTTCTTGGCGTCGGCCGAGAAGACGTGCGGCCACTCCCACGTGGCGATCGCCACGTGGACGGAGACGCCGGCGCCGGCCACGCTGATCCGCTCGCTGCCGCGCCATGCCACCGGCCGGACGTATCCGTCGCGGATGCCTTGTCTGCCGACGAGTTCGAGCGTCGCCTCGTCCAGCTCGGCGACGGAGAAGGGGAGGCGGAAACCCAGTTCGAGCGCCGACTCGTGCAGCCTCTGCGAGTGCTCGGTCAGTTTGAAGACGTGACCGTCGTAGACCCGTTCGCCCTCGAAGACCCCACCGCCGTAGTGGAGCCCATGGCTGAGCACGTGCAGGCGGGCGTCCCGCCAGGGTACGAAGCGACCGTCGAGCCAGATGTGTCCGTCGCGGTCGTCGAGAGCCGGAACGGTCACTGCTGCTCCTCCACGGGTGCGTAGTCGATGCGGACGGTCCGTTCGATGGTGTGGTGGAACTCCTCGGCGTCCTCGGCGCTGGGGTGGTGCGAGAGGACGAACGCCGGATAGCCGGTGAATTCCGGATAGGGCCGTACGACGTCACCCGGATGCAGCATCTGGAGAACGTGGTCCACCCGGGGGTCCTCGGCCAGTTCGTCGAGGCCGTGGATGGCTGTGATCCGTCCGGAGCCGCCGCAGGGCACGATGTAGTTGGCCGCGGCCCCGGTCGCCCGGGCGGGCTGCGCCGGCGGCCCGGGCAGCGGGGAGGGGGCGAGCCCCGCGGCGATGCGCAGTGCGTCCGCCGCCAGGTCGGCCCCGGTGACGTGCGCGGCGATGTAGTGGGAAACGCCGGAGCCGCCGACCCGGGCGCCGAGTTCCAGCAGGTAAGGACGTCCGCCCTCGCGCAGCCGCAGTTCGGTGTGGGTCGGGCCGTCGGTGACTCCGAGGGCGCCGTGGGCGGCGACGACCTCGCGCACCAGGTCTTCCTGCACGTGGGGTGAGAGCCGGGCCGGGGCCCGGTAGACGCCCTCTTCGAAGTGCGGGCCGACCGGCTGGCCCTTGTAGCCGATGGACAGCACCTGCACCTCGCCGCGGTGGGCGAGGGACTCCACGGCGAATTCGGGGCCGTCCAGGTACTCCTCCACGACCAGACCCGCGACGTGGCTCAGGTTGTCCCGGCAGATCTGCCAGACCTCTTCGACGACGGCACGGAGCTGCCGCGGGTCATCGGCCTTGGTCACGCCGAGGCTGGAGAAGCCGTTGGCCGGCTTGACCACCACCGGAAACGTGAGGCGGGCGGCATCGGCCCAGTTGTCCGGGTCGTCGAGGACGACGAAGTCCGGTACGTTCAGCCCCGCTTCGGCCAGCCGGCGACGCATGATCCGTTTGTCCTGTACGGCCCTTGCCGTCTCGCTGCCGAGACCTGGCAGGCCGAGTGCTTCGGCCGCGTCGGCGACGAAGGGCACCGCGGGGTCGTACAGCGTCGTGATGCCGTCGAAGGGAGCGTTCTCGTGGCGTTCCCGCAGGATGCCCAGCGCCTTGGCCGGATCACCTTCCACGTCCAGAGGGAGCACCTCCACCACGCCGGGAGGCAGCCGGTCCGGGGACACGGACTCGTCGGGTCGCGGGACCAGCACGATGTCGATGCCGGCCCGGTGCGCGCCTTCGAAGATCCAGGGCAGTGAAAGCCGCTGGTAGACCAGGACGACGACGGGGCGTGGGGGGTGAGGATTCGTCACGGTGCACTTCTTTCGGGCTCGGTCGGGATCGGCGGCTGGGTGGGCTCGGTGCTCTCGGTGGCCGGTACGCGGACCGGTACGACCGTCATCCACACCCCCGCCGAGCACAGTGCGAGGAAGAGGAGGGAGACGGGTCCCGGGGCGTCCGCCGCACCCCGCGCCCACTCGCCCAGACGCACCAGGAACGGCACCACCAGCGCGACGGAGGAGGTGAACAAGGGGCCCTTGCGCAGGATGAGTTCATGGGAGATGACGAAGACGGGGGCGGTGAGCAGCGCACCGAGCACCGCCACTCCGGCCCACTGGGCCGCGCTGATGGCGCCGAGCGGCACCCATACGGCCGCGGTCAGGCCGAGCATGACCGTGGCCGCGCCGGTGACCGCCGGAAGGGCGGCGAGCGGCGGGACGTCGGCCATGTGCTTGCGGTAGACGTAGCCGTACAGGGCGTACGCGAACGTCCCGGCCAGGGCGAGGCAGACCCCGGACACGAGCAGGCCGGTTCCGCCGCCGGTGCTCGCCGGGCCGTCGTCCAGCGCGTAGCCCAGGGCCGCCGCAACGGCGAGCACGGTGCCCAGGACCCGGCGGATGCCCGCCTGTTCGCGGAAGGCGACGATGCCGATCACGAAGGTGATGCAGGGCAGGAGGGACACCACGAGACCGACCCGGGAGGCGCCGATCCGGTCGACGCCGAGCAGCGTTCCCGTGTAGTACGCGAAGAAACCCAGGAACGCCAGCAGCACGACGGCCCGGTGCCGGCCGCCGGTGAGCCGTATCGCCGCCCACGTCCGCGGCCGCAGCGCGGCGATCGCGCCGATGACGAGGAAGCTCGCCGCGGTGCGGCCGGCCGCGACGGCCAGGGGCGGGGTGTCGCTGACCAGCTTGCCGGAGACCACCCAGCCCGTGGCCAGGAGCAGGACCATGAGGCAGGACAGGACCGGGGTGCCGAGGCGGGCGCTCCAACGACTCTCACCGTCATGACGCACGCTCACCACTCCGCGTCCGCGAACCGCAGGGCGGGCAGGCCGGCCAGCGTCCGCTTGGCCCGCAGGAGGACGCTCTGATCCTCGGTGAAGCCGAATCGCTGCTTGGCCTCCCCGGCGGGCAGGTACGTGCGGACGAATTCCTTGGCCGCGGCCCGGTACTCGTCGTCGGTGCGGACACGGTCCTCAAGCTCCTCCACGGCGGCGACGTACGCGCGCAAGGCGTCGAGGGTCTTGTCCCAGTCCAGCCGGAGCAGGCCGTCGGCCTCCGGCGAGCCGGTCAGCGCATGGTGGCGGCGCAGCCAGGAGTAGAGGAAGACACCGGTGCCCGAATCGAAATTGCGGGTCGCGTCGTCGGCCTGCGGGTAGCGGAAGACGCGCTCCAGCAAGATCATGGCGATCTGTTCCCGCGCGAAGGGGACTCCGCCGTCGGCGCAGGCGAGGACGGTCTTGGCGTCGACCTTGGTCTCCTCCAGGAGGCCGACGAACCAGTTCATCTTCAACGTGATGTGCTGGTCGAACGGCCAGCGCCCCTGGTAGTGCATGGAGTCGTGCAGGTATCCCCAGATCGCACGGGCCTCGTAGCAGACCTCCGGCGCCAGGCCGGACGAGGCCCGCGGTACGGAACCCGCGGTGAGGACCGCCTCGGCTCCCGGCAGGGCGTAGGTCTCGTGGATCTTTCGCATCTTGTTGTAGAAGAACATCGCGTACGGCTGGTCCTGCACCTTGTCGCGCGCAGCGACGTTCTCGGGAAAGAACACGAGGCAGTTGCCGTGTGCGAACCCGTGGCTCCCCGCGACGAGCACCAGGGACTGGCAGTTGTTCTTCGGGTGGGGGAAGGACGTGGCCAGTTGGGGCAGGGCGTCGGGTTCCTTGCGCAGGGCGAGGAAGCAGTCGAGCCGCTTGCCGACGGGCGGCACGCTGTTGGTGGTCTGCGCGGGGGCCAGGAAGAACACGTGTCCGCCGTCGGGCGGCGGTGTGAGCGCGTCCCGGGAGCGGGCGAAGTCCGGTGCGCTGTCCAGGCCTTCGCGGAGCCAGCCGTCCACGTCCGCCGCGAGCGCGGCGGCCTGGCCGGGCTGCCCGTTGCGGACGTACCAGGCGGTGGCCTCGTCCCTGATCTCGGCGAGCAGTTCCCCGTCGGCGGTCCGCGGAGCCGTCACCGTACCGTTGTCGGCCTGCCGGAGGCGGAAGCGATTGACCTTGGGTATGAGGGACCCGGCGAGTTCCCTCGCCTCGGCGCGCAAGGCCGCGCCGAGCGGGGCGGTGGCGGTGGCGGTAACCGTGGCGGTGTTGGCGGTGGTGGCGGTGGTGGTCACAGCGCTGCTCCCGTGGCGACGGGCCGGGCCGCGTCCTCGGCGAGCACCTGGTGGATGGTGAAGACCATGGGCACCGGCCCGAAGTCGCGGAGGATGCGCATCCCGTGCCGCTCGGCGGCGACGAGGGTGGTGATGCAGCCTTCGCTCAGGTCGGCCGCACAGTCGATCGCGGCCTGGGAATTGCTCAGTACCAAGCGGGGCTCGGCCTCCCGCGGGACCAGTCCGATCGGGGCCGGATGCGTGGAGACGGTGCCGGGAGCGTCGGCCCCCATGCTGGCCAGAACCATGTTGTGCGTCGGCATGATGAAGCTGTCGACCATGTGCAGCCGGTGCAGGTTCCCGAAGGTCAGGGTATGGAGCGCCGGATAGACGGCGCAGGCCACGAGCGCGTGCTCCCCGTCGTGCGGGACCAACTCGAGGGCGTCCTCGAGCGACGGATGGAGTTCGACCGTGCCGGCGGTTCCCCGGCGCCGCAGCCACTCGTGCGCGGCGGCCTCGAGGTTCGTTCCGTGCGGGCCTAACGTGTGGACATGACGGATGCCATCGGGGCCTAAGCCCGCGCGATGGCGGGGCTCAACAGTCGTAGTCAAGTTTCCTCCTGGATACGTCCCGGGTCATCACCCGGAACAGCCGCTCGTCGGGGCCAAGGATCTCGCCCGTCCAAGCGATCAAACATCCCGGCGCCTTCGCACACAAAGAAAATTCATGTGTGCTTCTTACAAGCCAAGTTCCAAGAGGGCGCAATGTCGGACGATTGCGACCCCCCATGCCCCGCCGTCGTCCTGCCCGGCGGCCGGGGCTCAACCTCCGCGTTCGCCGGCCGACCCGCCGACCAGCCGGGCCGCACGGTCTGAGAGCGCTCCCAATCCCTTGACAGTGCCATGGCGCGGAGGTTCACTCCCCGCACGTTCTGGTTCGGACCAATACTCGAATCGAGGCCCACATGCACCTGTCCAAGTCCATGTCCATGTCCAAGCCCAAGCCCAAGCCCAAGCCCAAGTCCATGACCACGTCCGCGTGTTCCCGTGTCTTACGCCGGGCGGTCCTCGGGGCGGCCGCCCTCACCGCCCTGACCGCGGCGACCGTCTGGAGTCCGGCCGGAGCGGTGCCGCCGTCCGGCGCCGCCGCCGTGCGGGCCGTCACCTTCGAAGACACCTTCGACGGCCCGGCCGGTACCGCCGTCAACCCCGGCAGATGGCAGACGGAGACCGGGGACAACGTCAGCAACCACGAGCGCCAGTACTACACCGCCGGCGCCTCGAACGCCGCGCTCGACGGTCAGGGCCACCTGGTGATCACCGCCCGCCGTGAGAACCCCGGCGGCTACCAGTGCTGGTACGGGCGCTGCGAGTACACCTCCGCCCGGCTCAACACCGCCGGCCGCTTCACCCAGACGTACGGGCACGTGGAGGCGCGCATGCAGGTGCCGCGCGGGCAGGGCATGTGGCCCGCGTTCTGGATGCTCGGGAACGACATCGGCCAGGTCGGCTGGCCGGGCAGCGGCGAGATCGACGTCATGGAGAACGTCGGGTACGAACCCGGCACCGTGCACGGGACCATCCACGGACCCGGCTACTCGGGCGGCGCCGGCATCGGCGCCGCGTACACCCTGTCCGGCGGCCGGGCGTTCGCGGACGAGTTCCACACCTTCGCGGTGGACTGGGCGCCGGGATCGATCACCTGGTCCGTGGACGGCCAGGTCTACCAGCGCCGGACCCCGGCCGATCTCACAGGACGCCAATGGGTGTTCGACAAGCCGTTCTTCCTGATCCTCAACCTCGCGGTGGGCGGCGACTGGCCGGGTGACCCCGACGGGTCGACCGCCTTCCCGAACCGGCTCGTCGTCGACCACGTCCGGGTCACCACCTGGGACGACGGGAACGGCGGCGCGAGCGGTGCGTTCGTCGGCCTGGCCGGCAAGTGCCTGGATGTGGACGGCGCCCAGAACGCCAACGGTACGCAGGTCCAGCTCTACACCTGCAACGGCACGGCCGCCCAGCGGTGGACCCTGCCCGGTGACGGAACGGTCCGCGCGTTCGGCAAGTGCCTTGACGTGAATGCCGGTTCGACGGAACCGGGAGCCAAGGTCCAACTGTGGGACTGCAACGGCACGGGCGCGCAGAAATTCTCCTACAACGCCGCCACCCGCGATCTGGTGAACGTGCCCGCCGACAAGTGCGTGGACGTCCGGGACCAGAACTCCGCGGACCGCACCCCGGTCCTGATCTGGTGGTGCACGGGCAACCCGAACCAGAAGTGGACCCTGGCCGGCTGACCCGACGCACGGAGGCCACGCCCGGGCCCGACTGTCGCCGTGCCCGGGCTGTGATGCTCCGTCTCACAGCCGTCGGGGGCCGACGCCGTCCTCGGCGAGCGTGTCTCCGGGGTTCAGCAGAGCGCATGCCTTCATCGAGAGACATCCGCAGCCGATACATCCGGTGAGCTCGGCCTCGAGCCGCTCGATGGTCTGCCGGCGCTCTTCCAGCCGATGCTTCCAGCTGCGGGAGGCGCGCTGCCACTCCTGGTGACTCGGTGGGCGGTCGAGCGGCACATCGGCGAACGCCTCTCGAAGGTCCTGCAACGGGATGCCGATCCGTTTGGCCACCGAGATCAATGCAACGCGGCGCAGCATGTGCCGAGGGTAGCGACGCTGGTTGCGGTCGTCGCGTTCGGACGCGATCAGGCCGAGCTCTTCGTAGAACCGCAGGGCGGAGACGGCCGTCCCGGTTCGTGTGCTCACCTCGCCGATGCCCAGCCAGTCGTCCGGGGTGGCCCGGGCGTCGACGGAGCGGTTGCTCGTCATCAAAAGCCTCCTGTTGACCTCAAGTCTACTTGAGCCCATACCGTCGGCTGCGTCGGAACGGCAAGCAGGAACCACCGGGAGAGGACGGCAGTTCGATGACGTTTGTGATCGCTTTGCCCTGCGTGGACGTCAAGGACAGGGCATGCATCGACGAGTGCCCTCTCGACTGCATCTACGAGGGCGAGCGCATGCTCTACATCCAGCCGGACGAGTGCATCGACTGCGGTGCCTGCGAGCCGGTGTGCCCGGTGGAGGCGATCTTCTTCGAGGACGACACCCCGCAGGAATGGCAGCACTTCAACACCGTGAACGCCGAGTTCTTCGCCGACCTCGGCGCCCCCGGCGGAAGCGCGAGGCTCGGTCCGATCGGACGGGACCATCCGATCGTGGCGGCCCTCCCGCCTCAGGATGCCGCCCGTTCGGTCCCCGCGGTCCTGGATCTCGGTCGCGAACCGGCGGACGGGTGACGCTGCTGGTCATCGACGTGGCAGTTCCAGCGGGCCTGTGACTCCGCGTTTCACCAGGCCTTGAGGAACGCGCTGCCCAACCTGGGTGTGTTCGCCCTCAGCTTCGCTCTCACCGCCGGGTTCTGGCGTGATCATCGCAGGATCATCGCCGGCCTGAGGAACAGCACCGTGGCCGTGACTCGCGTGATTCTTCTCGGCCTCGGACTGGTCGCCCTGCTCCCCTTCCCGACGGCACTGCTCGCCGGGTACGCCTCTCAGCCCGACGCGGTAGCCGGCCGGCCCGGATGGTTTTCCCGTGCCGTTGGCGGAATTAGAAATTCCTCCTGTCTGGGCGGCTCGTGGAGTTCGGATATTGCATCAACGCACGCGGGGAGGGCCTGCCGGAGGTCGACAGTAGTAGGCCATTCCGGTTGTTTACACGGGTGCATTCAGTGAGGGCGGCTGCGTCGGATGCCCCCCGCGGACGGGGGAATTCCAGCGCCTCCGAGCCGGTGCGCCGATCGATCGGCCGACGCACCGGCCTTGAGTGAAGTGCTTCGGGCGACAGGCACCCGCGCCTTGGCGGGCATGTCGAAAAGGAGTGCCCCGGGGGTGCCGGAAGCCCCCCTCTGAGCCTGCGGTATTCATTCTCGCGGTCCGAAAGCGGAATGCCCGGGCGGTTGGTCAGGCGTCGAGCTTCTGCCAGTCCGCCATACGCTGGAGGGCGAAGATTTCGCCGACCGAGGCTATGTATTCCTCAAGAGAGGTGGATTGCCCCTGCTCGTAGATGGAGCGAAACGTACTGCGCAGGGAGGTCACCGTCGCGCGCAGTCCTTGGTTGGCATAGATGACGATGGAGACGCCCGCTGCGCGGATGTCGTCGATGTGCCAGTCCGGGTAGGTGGTGGGCACCACGACGACCGGCAGCCGTCCGTTCCAGCCGGCCAGGAAATCGAGGATCTGGTCCTTCGTCGGCTGCTTGGAGTGGATCAAAATGGCGTCGGCGCCGGCGTCCGCGTACGCGTGGCATCGGGACAGCGCTTCCTCCACGCCCAAGCCGCTGATCAGGGCCTCGGTCCGGGCGATGACGAAGAACTCCTCGCTGGACTGACTGGCCTTGGCGACGGTGATCTTACGGGCGAACTCGGCCGTGTCCAGCAGGCTCTGGTCGCCGGCGGCGAAGCTGTTGAGCTTCGGGAAGCGCTTGTCCTCCAGGCAGACCGCGGTGATGCCCGCGGCCTCGAACTCGTGGACCATGTGGGCCACGTTCATGTTGCCGCCGTAGCCCGTGTCGCAATCCGCCACAACCGGAATGTCGAGCGCCTTTTGCATTCGCGCCGCCGCCTCGAGGTACTCGGTCATCGAGAGGATGCTTGCGTCGGGCAGGCATCGTGCGGCCGATACCTCGAGACTTGATGACCAGATCGCCTGGAACCCCGCCTCCTGGGCGAGTACCGCACCAAGGGCGTCGTGAGCGCCGGCGAGTCGGGCTAATCCATTCCGGGCAAGACTGGCCCGGAATGAAGGGTACCTGCGTGTCGACATGCGTCCCCCTATGCCTGCGAAGCGCAGGATCGGATATTTCGCTGGGTCAACCAATTACCTGAGCGCGCCCGGTGTTCTTGACCTGCTTCGTCGAAGGTCGCAACCGAATAGGTGCTGCGCGTGTGGCCGAGGGTGGCGGGCCTCGACTTCCGGAACCATACATGAGCGCCGAATGAAGCCAAGTGGTTTAACTGGCTCGGTGTCACGAGAACCCGGGGCAAGATGGACATACGTGGGGGCCTTGAATGGGCCTGATCAATGATCTAGGGTTGTTTCTCGATCGACGGACTTAGGGGGAGTCTTGTCTTCGAGTGGCGTTTCTTGTGCCCCGGCCGGAGGCCGCTGGGCCGGTGAATCAGATATTCCGAATGTCTCGGTGGACTGCGCCGGCCCTGCTGGGGCTTTGAGAGTCGGATTCTGCGCATAGGCGCCGTGTTGCCAAGGTGCGTTTCCGCACCTCTGTCGTGCGACGCGCACGGGCGTCGTGGCCCTGTGGCCCCACAGTCGGGGCGGCTGCCGGCCGGTGACGCTGTGGCGGTCGCTCGTACTTCTGATCCTTCCGGGCCGTGGCGCCCGATTGCTCGACCATGCCCTCGTCCCAACCCGTTGACCCTGTTCGTCAACCTTGACCCGGTGGAGGACCATCTTGTCGCTGTCATCCGATCATCAAGTTCCGCGGTCGCAGGAACGGCTGATCCTGCTGAATCCCGGGCCTGTCAATGTGCACGACGATGTGCGCGCGGCGATGGCGTCGCCCGATCAGTGCCACCGGGAGCCGGAAGCGGCCGCTCTCATGTCCAGGGTCAGGGAGAAGGCGGCCCGGATCTGTGGTGGCGACGAGCGGCACACCTCGGTCCTGCTGGCCGGGTCGGGCACGGCCGCCCTGGAGGCGGCCTTCTCGTCCATAGTCCCCGCCGACGGACGCATCCTCATCCTCGACAACGGTCACTACGCCGATCGACTGTGCCGCATCGTGTCGGTGCATCAAATCCCGCATGTACGCATGGAGTTTGGCTGGACCCAGCCGATCAGTGTGGAGGCGGTCGACCGGGCCCTCGCGGACGACCCGTCGATCACGCACGTGGGTCTCGTGCATCACGAGACGAGCACCGGGATGCTCAATCCGCTCCGCGAGATCGGGGCCGTCGTCGCACGACACGGTCGGTCGCTCGCCGTGGACGCGATCAGCAGCCTGGGTTCCGAGCGGCTCGACCTGGTCGCCGACCACATCGACTGGTGCGTCGGCACGGCGAACAAGTGCCTGGAGGGGTTGCCCGGGGTGAGCTTCGTCGCCGGACCGAGGGAGCGCTTCGCGGAGTTGGAGACCGTACCGGCCCACACCTTCTACCTCGACCTGTACGGCCACTTCAACGCCCAGGACCGCGAGAAGGCGCCGCTCTTCACACCGGCCCTGCAGGTGATGACCGCCTTCGAGAAGGCCCTGGACCGCGCCATCGATGAAGGAGTCACGGCGCGTGGCGAGCGCTACACGGCCCTGGCCGAGCGGATCCGCACCGGTCTCGCCGACCGGGGCGTCCGCTTCCTGCTTCCGCCGGAACACCGTGCCAACTCCGTGACGAACGTCCATGTACCCGGCGGCCTGACATACGAAGAGCTGCACGACGGCCTGAAGGCCGAAGGGTTCGTCGTGTACTCGACGCAGCAGCAGCTGGCGGGCGTCTTCCGGGTGGCCAACATGGGCCAGCTGACCGAAGGCGACATCACGGAGTTCCTCGCCGCCTTCGACCGCGTCGTGGCCAAGCACGCCGGGGAGACCGAGTGACCGGGGAGAAGGAGGACGTCGGCATGGCACCTGTGACCCTCGCCATCGTGGGAGGCGGACCGAGCTGTACCTATGTGCTGGACCGGCTCGCCGCCACCGCGCGGGCGGCCGGCGCAACCCTGGCGCTCGACATCCACATCTTCGACCGGTCGGGGCAGTTCGGCGCAGGCCAGGTGCACAGCCCGGACCAGCCGGTGACCAGCTTCCTCAACCGCATCGTGGGCCAGGTCGGCTTCGCGGCCGATGAGAGTGTGGCCGATGCGGGCCCGCTGCTGGCCCCGGCCGACCGTCCGACGTTACTCGAGTGGTGCCGCGCCCGGTTCGAAGCCACCGGCGACCCGGCCTTCGACCTGGTGGCCGAGGACTGGCCCAAGCGGTACATCCACGGGCAGGCCCTGCGCGACCGCTTCGACCGCTACGTGGAACTGCTGCGGGACTGCCCCGGGGTGCGGGTGCACCTGCACCTCGCGGAGGTCGTCGACCTGGACGACAGCGGAGACGATGGCCGGCTCGGCATCGTCACCGGCACGGGGGGCCCGCGCATCCGAGCCGACCACATCCTCATGCTCACCGGTCATTCCTCCAACGACCCCCTGAAGTACCCCAGGCAGCGGGAATGGGCGCGCTTCGCCCAGGAGCACGCCGCCGTCTTCGTCCCGTCCGCCTACCCGCTGGAAGACGCGTTCGACGCGACGGCCGGACCCGCCGAGGTCGTCGGTTGTGTGGGCATGGGCCTCACGGCCATCGATGTCATCCTGCACCTCACCGAAGGCCGGGGCGGCCGGTACGAACAGGACGCCGCCGGGATGCCGGTCTACCGGGCATCCGGGCGGGAGCCCTCGTCCATAGCGGTGTTCAGCCGCGCGGGTCTGTTCACCCTCGCCCGTCCCTACAACGCGAAGGAACGCGACCCCCAGGAGCTGGAGCACCGCGGGGTGTTCCTCGTCGAAGAGGCCGTCCGGCAACTGCGTGACTCGGCCGGCCGGCCGGTCCGGGTGGGAGGCCGGGTGCAGGCCCAGCTCGACTTCCGGGCACACGTACTGCCCGTGGTCGTGCTGGAGATGGCGCACCTCTACTACACCACCCTCTTCGGGAAGGGATTCGGCCAGTACGCCGAAGCGGCGGCGCGGCCGGAGTACGAGGCGTTCCTTGCCGACGGGGGAGCGGGTGCCGCGAGCGAGAAGGCCGTGGAGCGCCTCCTCGCGGCGGTGGACGGTGCCGTGGACGAGGCCGTGTCCACGATCGACCGGGTGCTCGACGGGTCCCTCCCGTACGGCCTCGCCCAGCGGCACTCGTGGTCGGCCGAGGCCGTGCACCGCTTCCTGAACGTGGTCTTCGGCCCGGCCCTGGCCGCAGACCTGACGGCCGTGCTGGACGACGGCCCTGCCCTCGCGGCCGCGGTCGCCGCGGCCGAATCCCCCTACCGCCACCCGGTAGCGGCGGCGGACAACCGGTTCGACTGGGCCCGTACGATCGCGCCGCTGCCGCGGGACTCCTACTCCACGCCCGAGGAGTACCGGGATGCCCTACTCGACTTCATCGACATCGACCACCGATGGGCAGCCCAGGACAACGTGTGGAACCCCGCCAAGGCGGCGGCCGACGGAGTGTGGCGGGACCTGCGGGACGTCCTGGCCGTGGCGCTGGACTTCGGCGGATTGCGCGCCTCCTCGCATCGTGAATTCCTCGATGTGTACATGCGCCATCACAACCGGCTGTGCAACGGTGCGGCGCTCGAAGTAATGGAGAAAATCCGCGCGTTGGTCCGCCACGGCTTGGTGGACGTGTCCGTCGGACCCGACGCCGAGGTCCTCGCCGACCGGCGGACCGGGCGCTTCCGGGTGCGCGGACCGGCCACCGGCGCGGACCTGGAGCTGGACGTGCTGGTCGATTCGCGGGTCCACGCCTTCGACGCCGAGAACGACGTGCTGCCGCTCTACCCGAATCTGCTGCGCCGAGGTCTGGTCCGCAAGTGGCACAACCCCGGTCAGGGCGAACCGGACTTCGCCCCCGGAGGTCTCGACCTCACGGCCCAGTTCCATCCGGTACGCGGCGACGGAAGCGCCGACGCCAGGCTCACCCTGCTCGGCCCGCCGAGCGAAGGGGTGATGTTCTTCCAGCTGGGAGCCCTGCGGCCGGACCAGAACCACCACGTCATGCAGGATGTCCTGTGCTGGCTCAGGGAGTTCTGGCCGAACGTCACCGCGACGCACGCGGAACCCGCCGAAGTGTCCGTATGAGTCGAGCAGTCGAGCAGTCGAGCAGTCGAGCAGTCAAGTGAGGAGTGTGGTCGAGTTGGCCGAACCAGTGGTGACGCTCAGTGGTGACACATCGTTGCGACTGGCGGAGTTCGATGATCCGCCGAGGGATCCGATGGGGCTCCTGAGCGAGTGGCTCGACAGCGCGGTGCAGCGCGGCGTGAGGGAACCGTTCGCCGCGGTCCTGGCCACCGCGGACGAGGACGGCCGGCCTTCGACGAGGATCCTCCTGGTGAAGGAATTCGACGACCGGGGCCTGGTCTTCACCAGCTTCAAGGGCAGCCGCAAGGGCCAGGACCTGGCAGCGCGGCCCTGGGGCGCGATGACGTTCTACTGGCGCGAGACCCTGCAGCAGCTCACGGTCACCGGCAGGGTCGAGGAGGTCGGGGAGAAGGAGTCCGACGCACTGTTCGCGGAGCGTCCGCTGGCCGCCCAGGCCACATCGGCCGTGTCGCGGCAGAGCCGCCCGCTGGAGGACGAGTCCGCGCTGCGCGACACGGCCCGTGAACTGGCCGAGGCCGGCGAGCCGATCCGGCGGCCGGCGGAATGGACCGGCTATCGACTCGTGCCGGACAGCATCGAGTTCTGGTACGGCAGCCCCGACCGTCTGCACCGGCGACTGCGCTACGACCGCACGGCGCAGGACTCGGACGGCTGGACGAACCAGCGGCTCCAACCGTGATCCTGGGGTGCGGGAGCCGGCCCGGCTCCCGCACCCGGCCCGGATCGCATGCGCCCGACGTCACCCCGACGTCACCCCTTCGTCGCCCCGACAACGGACGGACACCGATGGCCAACCCCGCGCGCATCGTCGTGCTGGACCCCGTACACCCTGACGCGCTCGCGGCCTTGCGCGAGGTCCACGAGGTCCTGGTGCGCTTACAGCCCCCCGAAGACGAACTCCTCGCACTCGTGGCGGACGCCGACGCACTCGTCGTGCGAAGCGGCGTACGGATCACCGCCGAAGTCGTGGCGGCCGCACCCGGACTCCGTGTCGTCGCCCGGGCCGGCTCCGGCACCGACAACATCGACCTCGAAGCCTGCCGCCGCGCCTCGGTCCAGGTATTCAACATCCCGGGTGCCTCATCCGGAGCGGTGGCCGAACTCGTCATCGGCCTCACGCTGGCCGTGACCCGCAACATCGCCAGGGCCGACCGGCAGATCCGCTCCGGCATCTGGGACAAGCCCAACCTGGCGGGTCCCGAGCTGTACGGCCGTACGCTGGGCATCGTGGGCTTGGGCCGCATCGGATCCAGGGTGGCGGAACTGGGCCGGGCGATGGGCATGCGGGTGGTCGCCTCCATCGCCCGCCCCACACCGGAACGGCGTGCGCGACTGCGCGAGCGGGGAGTGGAACTCACCGATCTGCCCGGGCTGCTCACCACCGCGGACGTGGTCTGCCTGGCCGTGCCCCTCACCCCGGATACCAAGGCGCTGCTGAGCGGTCCGGAGTTCGCCGCGATGGGGGCAGGCTCCTACCTGGTCAACATCTCCCGCGGCGGGGTGGTGGACGAACAGGCCCTGTACGAAGCGCTGCGCAACGGAACCATCGCGGGCGCGGCCCTGGACGTCCTCTCGGTGGAGGGCGGCCTGCCGGACCTCGTCCGTCTGGAGAACGTCGTACTCACCCCGCACATCGGGGCGACCACGACGGACGCCCAGGCAAGGGTCGGCGAGATCCTGGTGTCCGAACTGAACCTGGCGCTGTCCGGCGCTTCGGCGCAGGGGCGCGTGGTATGACCGCCGGACCCATAACGACGGCCGCGGTGCTCACCACCGCCCGGCTCATCGACCACCAGGCGGTCCCGACACTCGAACCGGGGCCGGGGGAGATCCTGGTCGACGTCGCTGCGAGCGGCATCTGCGGGTCCGACCTCGCCGCCTATCGGGGAACCCACCCGTACAAGACCGCGCCGACGGTCCTGGGCCACGAATTCTCCGGCGTGGTGCGTGCCGTCGGAGCGGAGGTCACCGGATTCGCGCCGGGGGACCTGGTGTGTTCGGCGGCCTTCTCGCACTGCGACGACTGTCCTGAGTGCCTGCGCGGCCACGCGAACCTCTGCTCCCGGAAACGCAACCTCAGCCATCTCGGATGGACCGGATCGTTCGCCGACCAGGTGTTGCTGCGGCCCAACATGGCCCACCGGCTCCCCGCCGGCCTGCATCCCGTCGCCGGAGCCCTCGTCGAACCGCTGACCATCGGCTACCACGCGATGCGGCTGGCCGGCCCGGGGGCCGGACGCAGCATCCTCGTGCTCGGCTCCGGAACCATCGGGCTGAGCAGCCTGGTGGCCTCCCGGCAACTCGGCTACGGGCAAGCGGTCTGCGTAGACCTCGGACCGGAGAAGGGGAACCTCGCTCTCGCGGTCGGCGCCGACGCCTACGTCGACGCCCGTGCGGGCGACGTCGCCGCCCGGAGCATCCGTGCCCTCGGCGGACCCGCGGACGTGGTGGTGATCGCGGCCGGATACCCGGGGGTGACCGATCAGGCGAGCCGGGCCGTACGCGCCGGGGGCGACATCATCGTGGTGAGCTACTTCGAGGACAGTCCGTCGGTCGATCTGAACGCGCTGGTGGGGCGAGAGATCACCCTTCGGTGCTCCGCCCTGTCCAATCCGGACGACTTCGACGAGGTCATTTCCTGGCTGGAGGGCGGCCGCTTCGATCCGTTGCCCCTGATCACCCACCATTTCCCGCTCGCGGAAGCCGGGGCAGCCCTGCTGCTGATGGACCGGGCAGGCGCGCCGACGGGAAAGATCATGCTCCATGTGTCCACCGATCCAGGGGAGTTCGACAGCCAATGGGCGAGATGACTTCGGGCCTGCGCGCGGCCGTCATAGGCGGCGCAGGGTACACGGGCGGCGAGATGTGCCGACTGCTGCTCAACCACAGGGCCGTGCGGGACATCGTTCCCACCTCGCGCGCCAAGGAGCCTCTGGAGCGGGTCCACCCCAACCTGCTGGGCAGCGGGCTGGAGTTCCGGCCGGTCGAGGAGGTCCTGGCCTCGGCCTCCTCCTTCGACCTGGTCTTCCTGTGCACGCCGTCGGGCGGGGCCATGCGGCTGGCGCCCGAGCTGCTCGACGCCGGAGTACGGGTGGTGGACCTCAGCGCAGACTTCCGGTTCGCCGATCCCGAGCGCTACCGGGCGACCTACGGGCAGGACCACGCGGTGCCCGCGCTGCTCGACCGTGCGGTCTACGGGGCGACCGAGCTGAACCGCGACCGGATCCGGGAGGCGCGACTGGTGGCGAACCCCGGCTGCTACGTCATCACGGCACTCCTCGGCCTCACCCCGCTGCTGGGCGCCGGCCTGATGGACCCGGACGCCCCCGTGCACATCGCGGCCGTCAACGGCACGACGGGCGCAGGGGTCACCCCACGCACCGAGATTCTGCACGCGGAGGTGTTCGGATCGATGCTGCCGTACAGCCTCCAGGGCCACCGGCACGCCCCTGAACTGGAGGACCAGCTCTCTCGGGTGGCCGGCGGGCCGGTCACGGTGGACCTGAGCACCGCCCACGGAAACTTCGCCCGTGGCATCTACATCCAGGCGAGCGTCCGCCTCGCCCGGGAACTGCGCGACGGTGTCTCCCGGGAGACCCTGCTCGACCTCTACCGGATCCGCTACGGGGCCGGCGCGGAGGGCGAGTTCTTCGTACGGGTGAACGACCAGCCGTCGGCCGGAGGGGTCACCGACAAGGACTACGGACGGTATCCCGCTCTGGCCGGAGTGGTGGGGTCCAACTTCTGCCACATCGGTCTCGACTACGACGCGGCGCGGGGCATCGCCAAAGTGGTGGCGGTCACCGACAACCTGGTGAAGGGTGCGGCCGGCTCGGCGATCCAGAACATGAACGTCATGCTGGGAATCGACGAGACCGAAGGCCTGCGCGGATATGGCCTCTGATCCGCTGCGGGGGATACCGGTACTCGGAGAGCGGAGGATCGGGCCCGGCGAACGATGGATCTTCTCGGCCGGCTTCAACGTCGACGCCCGGCTGACCTCCACCGGCCGGATCGACAGCGAACTGCCCGACCTGGCACGGCTGGCCGAGGCCGGTGCCCGGGTGGCTGTCCTGTCCCACCAAGGGAGCCACCGCGACGGGACGGCTGTGCCGCTGCCCCACATCGCTTCCTATCTCGCCCGTGAACTGGGCCGCCCCGTACGGTACTTCCCGGAGAACGCCACCCCTGCGGCGGAGCAGGAGGCACGGGCCATGGGAGAGGGCGAGATCGTCCTGTTCGGGAACTCCCGCGCACACGCCGGGGAAGAGAGGGACGATCCCGAACTGGCACGGCGGTTCGCGGCACTCGGCGATCATGTCGCCGTCGGCGGTTTCTCCAAGGCGCACCGCGCCCATGCCTCCAATACGGGCCTGCTCCGCCATCGCACGGGCTGCGCGGCGACCTCCCTGGTCGCGGAGGTGCGTGCCCTCGCGCCATGGGCCGACGGCGGCTCGGAGGAGGGGCCGGCGGCCGTGGTGCTGGGCGGTCGCAAACCGGAGAAGACGCTGGTCGGACTGGCTCACCTCACCGGCTCCCACGACCTTGTCGTCCCCGCCGGCGTGGTGCTCAACACCGTGCTGAAGTCCCTGGGACACGAGGTGGGGGCCTCCGACCTCGGGGAGCGCCCGGAGGCGTGTGAACTGGCGGCCCGGCAGGCGCTGACGCGCCCGGGCGGTGCCCGCGTACACCTTCCTCGTACCGTGCTGGTAGCGCCCGCCGACCGGATCGGGCAGACCAGGGCGCGGCCGGTGGAGATCGCGGACGGGGTGCCCGCCGGGCACGCGATCGTCGACTTCGTCGTCCGGCCCTGGGCGCTGGAGCTGTTGGCCCGGGCCGGCAGCGCTGTCGTCGCGGGGACTCCGTCCCGCTACCTGGCCGGCCACACCGTGTCCTCCGACGCGATCCTCGCCGCTCTGTCGGCCACCTCGGGCGCGGTGCTGCTGCTCGGCGGTGACACCGTGGCGGAGCTCCCCTGGTCCGGTGCGACCTCCACCGGCGGCGGCTCGGCCTTGACCCTCATCGTTCAGGGGACCTGCGCGGTGCTCGAAGCGCTGAGGCGCGACGACGCGGCGTAAGCCGCCCGCCGCGCCCCTCACGCCCGTTCCCATCCCGACCCGACAAGGAACCCAGCATGGAACTCGACCTGCACATCCCGACGCGCATCGTGCTCCAGGCTGGAGCGATCGACCGGACAGGGGCACTGACACGCCCCCACGGCAGGCGCGCGCTCCTGGTGACCGGCCGCACCGCTGTACGGGCGAACGGATACCTCGACCGGGTTCTCGCATCCCTGGAAGCGGCAGGTGTCAGTGCCTCCGTCTACGACCGGGTCTCGGCCAACCCGCGCTCCGACGAAGTGGACGAGGCAGCCGCGCAGGCCCGCGCCGCGGGCTGCGACGTCGTCGTCGCCGTGGGCGGCGGTAGTGCCATCGACGCCGCCAAGGGGGCCGCCGTGGCGGCTGCGTCGGGCATCACGGTCCGGGACGTCATCGGAGTGACCCTGGAGCAGGCTCAGCCGGTCCTGCCGATCGTCGCCCTTCCGACCACGGCCGGCAGCGGCTCGGAGGTCACCAAGGGCGCGATCATCACCGACGCGGCGCGCGGCTTCCGGTCCGGAGTCCGCGGCGACGCGCTCTTCCCCCAGGTGGCCATCGTGGACCCGGACGTGATCGCATCCGTACCGCCGAAGGTGCTTGCCGAGACGGCCTTCGACGCGTTCGCCCATGCCGTGGAAGGATGCGCCGCCGTGCGCGCCAACCCGCTGAGCCGGGCGCTGGCACACCGGGCCATCGAACTGATCGCACGTCATCTCCCCGGGATGCTCCGGGGCGACAACCGGCCCGAGGCCCGTGAAGGGCTCTGCCTGGCGGCGCTCCTGGGCGGGGTGAACGTGGCCACGGTGAGCACCTGCCTGCCCCATCGGCTCCAGCAGGCGATGGGCTCGGTCCGCGGTCTCGACATCTCGCACGGCAGGGGACTCGCCGCGGTCTACCCGAGTTGGCTCAGGCACACCGCGCCGGTCACGGCGGACGTCTTTCAGGAGGTCGCGGACCTGCTGGGAGGGCCGACCGTGCACGATGCCGTGGGGCGGCTGCTCGAGGACGCGGGACTCGCCGTGCGGCTGCGGGACTGGGGTGTGTCCAAGGAGGACCTGGACACGCTGGTCGCCGGTGTCAGCGGCAACTTGGACAACGATCCCGCCCCCGCCGTCGACGGCGACTATCTGCGCACGATCTTCGCGGAGTCCCTCTGAGAGCCCGGTGACCGGGTCGTGCCGGGCTGCTGCAGACCCACGGCGGCCGGCACGGTCCATTCGGTGGGGACCTGCCAGTTCCGCCACTCCTCCCACCAGCCGTCTCCACGCAGGACCATCGCCTCGACTTCCCGTGCGGCAGCCCGGACCGCGGCGGCCTCCTCCGGGGTGAACCCCCCTCGCCGCTCGCGTTCCTCGAACTCCGCGACGTCCTTCCACCGGTATTGCGAACCGTCGCCCGGGATCCACAGGTCCAGCTCCTGGTCCAGGGTGTCGAAGCCGCGTTCCGTACGGCGCATGGGCGCCTGGAAGTTCACGTACCAGCCCGCGAACCGGCCGTCCTCCCAGCGTCCCCAGACGGAGTACCCGTCAAGGGCCCGCTGCAGCTGGAGGACCCCCTCGGACTGCCAGACGGGATCGAAGGCCGCCCAAGGATGAACGCCCCAGCGGAAGTCGCCTCGTCCGAAGGTGAGCGGCGTGCCCTGGTGGAGGTAGGCGGCGAGGGTGTTCCCGTCGTCCGAGGCCACCCGCATCGGGTAGAGGATCCACTCCCGGCCGTCGAGGATCTCCCGGCGGACGATCGTTTCGTTTACGGTGAACTGTCGGACCATCAGATGGAGCCTCGGCCTTTCTTCACGTCATGTCGGGGTCCGGTGCGACGGGCCGGCCCCACCTCGGAGCCGGCCCGTCGTGCCTCATCGGCCGAGAACCGTGCTCACCTGCTCGGCGACAGCCGGATCCAGCATGATGGGAACGGTGCCGGGGGAGTCGTACCAGGACAGTTCGAGGTTGGGCACGGCCGGGGTCCAGTGCAGTCCCATCTCCTCCTTCTTCGCGCTCCGCGCGAAGGCGATCACCCTTCCGGCGTACGGCAGGACTTCGAACTGCTCCTGGGCGAACATGCCCGCAGCCCACAGCACTTGAAGCCGGTAGAAGTCCGCCGGTGTGACCCGGTCGTCGTACCAGAGCCGCGGACCGATCGCCCGAAGCCCGCGCTCGACGTCCGCGGGACCGTCGATTCCCCATTCCGACTTGAGGGAGGCGAGCCGGAAGCGCAGTAGTTCGTCCAGTCCCCAGCCCGGGTTCACCAGGGAGACCTGGGACGGCGGGTTCACGAGGACGACCGCCCGGACCTCTTCGCCGGCCGCCCGGAGCCTGCGTGCCATCTCGAAGGCGACCAGGCCGCCCTGGCAGAGCCCGCCCAGGAAGTACGGTCCGTGAGGTTGCAGGGCCCGCAGCTCCACCAGGTAGCGCTCGGCCATGGCACTGATCGACGTCAGGGGCCGGACCTGGTCCCGGTAACCGGGGGCCTCGAATCCGTAGAAGGGCCGGCCGGCCCGCCAGGCATCGACCACCGACTCGACGATCCGTATGTTCCCGGTGCCCACGTGGACACAGAAGAAGGGCTCTCCCTCGCCATCGGGCGCCAAGGGCACCAGGCACCGGGACGCTTCGCCGTCCCAGGGGCTCGCCGCGGTGCGCCAGACCTCTTCCGTGGTCAGGACGCCTTGTCCGTCACCTGCCGGTGCCCCGGCACCGGCCTCGGGGGCAGGGGCTCCGGACAGCAGGGCCGAGGCAAGCGCCGCCACCGTCCGGTGCTCGAAGATGTCCTCGGCCCGCAAGGCCAGTCCGGCCTTGCGAGCGGCACCGACCACGTTGACGACCAGCAGGGAGTACCCGCCCAGGTCGAAGAAGTCGTCGTCCGGACCGACCTCCGTCTCCAGCAGATCCTCCCAGATCGCCTGGAGGGTCAGTTCGATCTCACGGACGGCTCCCGCCCGGTCCGCCTCGCTGTCGTATTGCGTCATGCCTTTCCTTTCGTCATGCCGGAGCGTGACTGGGCACCCGTGCCGAAAGCGACAAGGGCCTGCCGGTCGGTCTTGCCCGACGGGGTGAGGGGAAGCGCGTCCATGAGCCGGTAGCGGTCGGGCACCATGTGAGAGGGAAGTCCGGCGGAGGCGTGCCCGCGCAGGTCCGCCTGGATCGTGTCGCCGCTGCCGGGGGCCGGGACGACGCAGGCCAGCAGGAAGCTGCTGCCCGCCCGGGTGGTGGCCACCGTGACGGCCACGTCCGACAGCAGGCCGGAGCCGCGCAGCACGGCTTCGACCTCCCCCGGTTCGATCCGGAACCCGCGCAGCTTCAGCTGCTGGTCGGCACGTCCGGCGTACTCCAGCTCACCGTCCGGCAGTACGCGGGCCAGGTCCCCGGTGCGGTAGTGGGGGACCTGGCCGGAGGGCGACTCCATCACGACGAACCGCTCGCGGGTGAGTTCCGGCCGGTTGAGGTATCCGGACGACACGCCATCGCCCGACACCCACATCTCACCGATCGTGCCCGGTGGGACGGGCCGGCGGTCCTCGTCGAGCACCTTCACCGAGAGGTGCGGAAGCGGCCGCCCGATGGGGGACCGGACCTCCCCGGTGAGTACCTCGTCGTCCAACTGCTTGTAGGTGACGTGCACGGTCGTCTCCGTGATGCCGTACATGTTGACCACCGACGGCCGGGGCCCGGGGAGCTTGCCCAGGAAGTCGCGGAGCACGGAGAGCTCCACGCTCTCGCCGCCGAAGACGAGGTGGCGCAGCCGCAGCGGCGGGTAATCCGCCTCGCCGTGCGCGATGGCGGTGTACCGGAAGACGGAGGGGACCTGGTTCAGGACCGTGACTCCTTGCGAGACGAGGAGGGCGATCAGTTTCTCGGGTGAGCGCGCTGCCTCGGCGGGAACGACGACCACCGTCCCGCCCGTGGCGAACGCGCCCCACATCTCCCACACGGAGAAGTCGAAGCTGAGGGAGTGGAAGAGGGACCACCGATCGTGCGGTCCGAAGTCGAACAACGGCACGGCGGCACGCAGCAGGGCCAGCACGTTCCGGTGGGTGACCAGGCAGCCCTTCGGGTGCCCGGTGGACCCGGACGTGTAGATGACGTAGGCCGTGGCGTCGGCCGCGAGGGGCAGGTCCGGGCCGGCGGGGCCGGGCGGCGGAACAGCCGGCCCCGCCCCCGGATCCAGGACGGTCACGCCGGGACCGAGATCCACCTCACGGGCCGCGGGCCCCGTGACGAGCTCGATGCCCGCGTCCCGGACGATGTAGCGCAGTCGCTCCAACGGGTAGGCCGGATCGAGCGGCACGTAGGCGGCACCGGCCTTCAGCACGGCCAGGATCGCCACGACGGAGGCCGACGACCGGTCGACCAACACCCCGACGAGGTCGCCCGTGCGGACCCCGTGCGCGGTCAGCGAGCCGGCCAGCCGGTCGGAGCGTACGTCCAACTCCGCGTACGTCAGCTGCTCCGGGCCGTCCAGGACGGCGACCGCCCCGGGCGTACGCCGCGAGGCCTCCCGGAACAGTGCCGGCAACGATCCGGCCTGCATGGATGGTGACATGCGAATTCTCCTTGTCAGTCGGGCTGGGGTACCGGGTGCCGGGCGGGGTTCACGACGAGGAACCTCGAGGCCAGTCCTGCCGACAGGAACACCACGGCCAGCACCACCCAGCCCGTCACGCCGAGACCGACGACGAGGGAGGTGACGGCTGCCGGGCCGAGGAACTGCTGTACGCCGCGGCCGAGGGCGAAGACCCCCTGGTACTCGCCCATGCGCTCCTTCGGCGGCAGGCCGAACGAGATGCCCCAGCTCCCGGCTGCCTGGTACAGCTCGCCGAAGCAGAGCACGACGACGCCGGCGACGAGCGTCACAGCCGACACCGCTGTCGGTCCGTAGGCGCTCAGTGCGAACACCGGGCAGGCCAGGGCCAGGAGGTATCCCGCGCGTCTCTGTGCCGCCGCGGCACCGGGAAGCGTGTCGGAACCACGGCTGACCGCGACCTGGAAGAGGACGATCAGTACCGTGTTGGTCAGTGCGAGCACGGAGTTCAGAGCCGTTGGCACCGTGGTGTGGGTGACGATCCACAGCGGCAGCCCGATGGTCAGGAGCGGCTGGTACAGCTCCAGGACCCCGCTCGTGAAGGTCACGAGGACGAAGCGGCCGTCCCTGAGGGCGGAACGGGAGGCGGTCGCGCTGCCCCGGCGGGCCGGATCGGTGGCCGGCAGCCGGCTGCCGATGACCGCACAGCCGAGCTGTGCGCACGCGTTGACGAGTGCGACCACGATGAAGGCCCGCCGTCCTCCCACGGCAAGCGCGGGGGCGGCCGTGGCGGCCCCCAGGGCCAGGCCGAGGTTGAACAGTCCTCGGCTCTGCGCCCGAACCCGGGTGGCCTTCTCCCCGCCGAACAGTACGTAGGTGAGCGCGCCCCGCAGGGGGCTGCCCGCCGTCTCGCACACGGATATCAGGCAGGCGACCACGACGAACGACGCGTAGTCGTCCACGAAGCAGTACAGCACGAAGAACACCGACAGGAGGGTGTACGTCGCGAGCAGGGGCTTCTTGGGCCCGATCCGGTCGGCCAGCATGCCCGCGGGGACGGCGCTGAGGAACCCGCACAGTCCTGCCACCGACAGACCGATACCGACACCCGTCGGGCTGAATCCGAAGACGGTGGTGAAGAAGATCGCGCTCGATGTGAGGAAGAACCCGGTGCCCGCCGACTGTACGAGGGTCAGAACGGCGAGACGGCTCGCGTCCCCCTTCTCCGGGATCAGTTCGCCGAGCCATCGAAGGCGCTTCTTCTCGGTGTGACTTTGCGACACTTCTCCCCCTGTGGAATCGGCCGGTGTGCGGGTCAACGGCTCATGAGGCCGGCCGCGCTCAGCGAGAACCGTCGGCCGTCGGTCGTACTGAACTCGTAGGCGAGGGTCTTCTTCACCTCTTCGACCGTGGCCACCATGCCGGTGTGATCGGCGGCGTGGCCGCCCACGATGTCGAGGAACGAGGTGCTCACCCCACCCGGCAGTTCGGTGCCCCTCCGGACCAACGGGAGGTAACCGGTGATCCCGGGGATGCGGCGGAGTTCGGCGACTCCCCGGGGACGGTCGAGACGGCAGGGTTCCCGCGGTGCGGGTGTGCTGAACTGGAAGTAGACCCGATCGGGATTCACCGGGGTCGGGGTCACAGGCCGGCCGAGAGCGATGCGTCCGGCGACCTCGATCAGGTTCAGGCCTGTCGCGCGCAGGGTGAGATCCGCCAGCCCGCCCCCCAGCCGGCCGTTGACCTCGATGATCCGCGGCCCGTCGGCGGTGAGCTTGATCTCCGTGTGGGTGATTCCGGTGCTCACCCCGAGGGCACGAACCGCCGCCACGGCCATCTCCTCGACACCGGAGGCCTCGGATCCGCCGAGGTGAGAGGGCCAGAACTGACCCACCTCGCGGAACGGGGGCAGGAGCGGGAACTTGCCCGTCACGGCCAGCACCGTCACCTTGCCGAACAGGACGAGGCACTCCACCGAGACGTAGTCCCCGAGCGGCGCCTCGTCGCGGCCTTCGAGGAACTCCTCCAGGACCAAGGCGTTCTCCTCGCGGTCCCCGCCGAGGAGGGACTCGGCCAGTCTCCTCCCCGACTCCGGGTCGTCCACGCGGAAGACGTTCCGGCTGCCTTCGCCGCGTGCCGGTTTGAGCACCCCGGGCAGTCCCACCCGCGCGAGCGCCTCGTCCCAGTCCCCGGCGCGGCGGAGCAGGTGGCTGCGTACCGGCGCCATCCCCGAGGCGTGCAATCGCTCGCGCTGGGCGTACTTGTCGGTGAGCAGCCGAACGGTCCCGGGGAGGTGGTACGGCAAGTCCAGTTCGAGGGCGAGTCGTGCCGTGGGCTCCTGCATCCGCTCGCTGAAGGTGGTGATGCCCTGGGCATTCGCCGCGCGGAGGGCGGCGACCACGGAGCCGAATCCGTGGCGCAGGGGCAGAACGGGACCGAACTCCTCCAGGAGCGGGCGCATCGTCTCGGCGTGGCCGGAGTCGCCCAGAACCGTCAGGACCGGCACCCCGATGCGGCGCAGTGCCACGCCGATCTCCCCCGGAGACGCCGCACCGCGGTCATACACGACAACTACCGGACCGTTGACTTCCGTCACGCGTCCCCTCCCTCATCGCAGGCCGGCGTTCCGCCGTTCGTACGGCGCCGGCCGGTTGGCTCGGTGTACAGAAGTGCTGCCGGTCCGGCCGTCAGCGGAGGCCCGACGAGGGGGTCGGTACCGCCCGGGTGATCACGGAGTGCTCCCTGAGGAGCAGTTCTCCGACAGCCGGGTCGATCTCGTCGCGCCATCGGGTGCTTCCGTAGACGGCTTCGTACAGCTGTGCGCGGTGCGCTTCGTCCTCGAACCGCCGGATCCAGAGGTACCCGTCGGGGTCCTCCTCGTCGATGAAGGAGGCGATGACCTGCATGCCCTTGGATACCTGGAAGGGGAGGACAACCGTTTCCATGTACCGGACCCAGTCGTCCCGGCGGCCTGGGCGGGTCTGGTAGCGGCGGACTTCGTAGAACATGACATCTCCCTCACAACTCTTTGGACGGCCCCGCTGGGGCGGCGGCTCGTGCGGCGTCCTGCGTCCCTCCGGGCTCGGGTGCCGCGGGAGGCGACGACGGATCCTTCCGTGTCAGCAGCGCGAGGACGGGGCCGGTCATGTACGTGGTGACCAGGGCCATGACCACCATCAGCGAGAACAACTGGTTGTTCAGCAGGCCTAGTTGGAGGCCCACGGTGAGGACGACCAGCTCGGTGAGGCCGCGGGTGTTCATCAGGGTCGCCAGGATCCAGGTGTCGCGGCCGCGCAGACCGCCCAGCCGAGCCCCTCCCCACGCGCCGATCACCTTGCCCGTCACGGCCACGAGCAGGATCAGCGCAAGATCCGTGAGGGCTTCTCCGTCGAGCTCGGACAGATCGACCTTCAGACCGGCCATGACGAAGAAGACCGGGAGCAGGAACGGAGTACTGAACTGGCTCAGCTGCTGCACGGACCGTGCGGCCTTGTCGCTCAGGTCCCTCGGCATCACCGCTCCGAAGGCGAACGCCCCGAATATGAAGTGCAGGCCGATCCACTGGGCCGCACAGCACGAGAGGAGGAGGCCGACGACCACCGGTGTCGCCGTGGCCGGGCCGGCCCGCAGCAGAGCCTTGCGCAGCAGGGGCCGGACGGCCGACCACATCAGCAGGAGGTAGACCGGGATCAGAAGGGCGTGCCACTGTCCGGCGCCGATCACCGCGAGCACCATGGCGAGCGTGGACCAGGCGATCAGATCGGCGAGCATGGCCGCGCTGAGCGCGATCCCGCCGATCCGAGTTGTCAGAAGGCCGCGGTCGGAGAGGATGCGTGCCAGGACGGGGAAGGCGGTCACGGAAGTGGCCGCACCCAGGAAGAGGACGAATCCCACGGAGTGGTCGGTCGGGGTTCTCCTCAGGAGATAGAGGCCCAGCGCGCATCCCAGTATGAAAGGGAAGACGACGGAGACGGCGCCGGTGGTCATTGCCGCCCGGCCCTCGGAGCGTAGCAACGTGCGTTCGAGTTCGGCTCCCGTGGCGAACATGAAGATCGCGAGACCGATGGTGCCGAGTCCGCTTAGGTACGGTCGTACATCCATGGGAAGAAGTGCTTCGGCGATTTCCCCGTTCAGCAGGGTCGGGCCGATCAGGATTCCGGCGAGAATCTCGCCGAGTACGGCTGGCTGGCCAATCTTTCGAGCTGCAGTTCCCAGGACTCTGGCGAGGACGAGGACTGCAATGAAGGCGAGAAAGAAGGACGCCGTCACATGTTCGGGCATGACGCAACTCCAGTGGTCGGCCCACGGTCAGAGGGCGGACCCGAGCGGGGCCGGCTGAATGGGTCGACTGCGGGATATGAGAGTGTGCGGAACGTCCGTAGGCCACTTCGCCATCGGGCTGAAGAGATGGTGCAGGCTCGCGGCCTTCCGGTCCCCCTCGGCGATGACGCATTCCGCACCACGCCGGGCGTGCGAGATCAGCGCGTCCAGCTTTCCGTGCATCGCGCCGCTCGTATCCCATGACGCGCTCGGCCAGAGGAACTCGCGCATCGAAGCGGAGTCGTCGGGGTGCAGATACGGCAGCACGGGGCTGTCGTGCGTGGGGCCGGTGAGGATTCCCGGCACGTCGGTGAGCGTGACGACCCGGACGGGTGCCAGGCCGGGCTCCTGGACGAGGATGCCCGGTACGTGATCGCTGCCCAGGATTCTGAGGGAGCCGTCCGCGGAGAGGATGCAGTCTCCCGACAGGACGGGCAGCACGTGCCGGTTCAACAGGCCGGACACCACGGCGGTCTGGGCGTTCAGGCCCGTTCCGTCCTCGGTGCACATCGCCGCCACCTGAAGCGGCAGCGCCCGCAGGCCGGCCTGCTGGAAGGCCTGGGTCCAGGCCCACTTGACAGCGAAGGTGGCCCGGGTGAGCGGCAGCACCGCGTCCGGGTTCCCGGCCTGGGGGTCCCTCACCGCTCCGTGTCCCAGCGCCCCGCCTCCGGCCACGAAGACCACGCGGCCCGGGTAGGTCCGCGCCAGGTCCGTGACGAGCGCCGCGTAGTCCCGGACGGCCGCCTCGTCGAGGTCGCTGTCGGACCGCTTGTCCGAGACCAGACTCCCGCCGATCTTCACCACGACGGTCCGCGGCTCGTCCGGCGCGGGCCCCGACTTCGAGGCGGCCCCGATCGGCTCGCTCATCGGGCCGCCGCTGTGGGGGTGCCGCCGAAGGCATCGGCCACGGCCTTCGCCACGTGGAGCCCGACGCGGGAAGCGAGTTCGTCGAGCGGTTGTGAGGCGTCGACCTCCAGCCAGCCGAATCGTGCCGACCATTCGTCGAGCAGGTCCAGGATGCCTTGCTGGTGGGCCAGGAAGCGCTCGCGCGAGCAGGAGGGATCCATGCCGCACTCGTAGGGCAGCAGGTCCTTCCCGGCCTTGCGCTCCCAGGCCTGCTCGGGGCTGAGCCGGAGATAGGTCACGGATTGGGAGGGAGGGAGCCCGGACACGACCGATTCCACCCACGGCCGGTCGAGGCCGTACACGATCTCTCCGGCCGCGTGCTTCATCCAATAGCCGTCGAGCAGGGTCACGGTGCCCGGTCCGGCCGGAGCCGGCACGCGTCCCTCCAGGGCCATGCCCATCGACCACATCAGGAAGAGGAAGCGGGACGTGTTCGGCATCTCGGCAACGCAGAGCCTGGCGTCCTGGGTGTCGGGCCGCATGAAGCGGGTTGCGGGATACGCCGGGTTGTCGACGATGTCCCATCGTTCCACCCGGTCCACCATCAGGCCCTGGGCGGTGAGGCGTTCCGCGGCGAGACGGGAGACGGTGGACTTGCCGGCTCCGTCGCCCCCGACGAGGGAGACGATCACCAGGTGCCCCCTGCGCGGGTGCCCGGGGGACATGGGGGGCCGGCTTTCCGCTCCGGCCCCCTGATATCCAGGTGCGGACACGGAAAAGCATAGTCAGGGATTCCGGTTATTGGTCTGCCGAATCGCGGGCAATGGGACCTGGACGTTAAGTGGTTCCTCGATGACATGAATCCCCCGTCACTCCATCGTCTGTTGGCGTGCCGTCAGCAACCGTAGTCCAGGGGTCGATTGGGCTCAAGTACGAATTTCGGCGGTGATGAGACTGCTGGTCGAGATGGATCATCCCGGTACACGCCCCTATGCCCGTTTTCCCGGTTGTTCATATTCTGGACCGCTCCGGATAGGTGTTTTGCGGTGCGGCGGAGTTCATGTAGCGTTCCGGGGGTCTGAGGGCCTAAGGGCTCTCACCTTGCGACGAACAGCCCAGTTGGCTGTAGCTCCCGATGATGCGTCTCGAATGAATGGCGCATTCCGGTTGAGAGTACGGCTCGGTACATAGTCTCTGCAGATCAGGTCCGCCGGGTTCCCGGTGGACAGGCCCCCCGAGGTCGATGGGGTTGGTGTGATCTGATCGAGGTCCGCTCACAACTCTGATTTACGGCGACACATCTCATGTCCGGTTGATCGAGGAAGGTTGGCAGTCATGACCAGGAGCGATGCGGGAGAAATCAAGGATTGCCAGGTACTCGTCATCGGAGGGGGGCCGGCGGGTTCGACGGTCTCCACCCTCTTGAGCAAGCGTGGGTTCAAGGTCACGCTGCTGGAGCGAGAGCACTTTCCGCGCTACCACATCGGGGAATCCCTTTCCATATCCTGCTTTCGGGCCATGGAGGTGCTGGGGGTCAAGGACAAGGTCGAGAGCCACGGGTTCCAGCGTAAGAACGGTTCCTACTACGCCTGGGGCGAGGAGGAGTGGGACCTTCCCTTCAGCCATCTGCCGGGCGAGGACAACCACAGCTGGCAGGTCATCCGCTCCGAGTTCGACGAGATCCTCCTCAACCACGCCCGCTCCGAGGGCGTCGAGGTACACGAAGGCGTCAGCGTCAAGGAGGTCCACTTCGAGGACGGCCGCGCCGCTGCGGCGTCCTGGGTGAGGGGCGGGGACGATCCCGCCTCAGGTGTCGTCCGCTTCGACATCGTCGTGGACGCGTCCGGCCGTAACGGTGTGCTCGCCGCGCGCCAGCTGAACACGCGGCGCTTCCATGACGTCTTCAGGAACCTTGCCGTCTGGGGCTACTGGGAAGACACCCCCGATCTCGATCTGGGCCCCGAGGGCGCGATCGCCGTCTTCAGCCGGGAGGCCGGCTGGCTCTGGGCGATTCCGCTTCACGACGGCACCGTCAGCATCGGCCTGGTCACCGGCAAGGAGGAGTACCGGGCGGCGTACGACCGGCTCGGCAGCCGGGAGGCGGTCTACCACGAGGCCATCGAAGCCTGCCCGCAGCTCGCGGCCCTGACCAAGCCGGGCCGGCTCACCTCCCAGGTCAAGAGCGAGACCGACTACTCCTACGTCTCCGATGCCTTCACGGGACCCGGATACTTCCTCATCGGTGACGCGGCGGCGTTCCTCGACCCCCTGCTCTCCACCGGGGTTCACCTGGCGACGTTCAGCGGGATGCTGGCGGCGGCGACGATCTCCTCGATCCTGCGCGGGGACATCCCGGAGGACGAATGCCGGGCCTTCTTCCAGACGTCCTACCGCCAGGCGTACGAACGTCTGCTGCTCCTGGTGTCCGTCTTCTACGAGAGCTCCCGCGGCAGTGCCAGCCACTTCTACCAGGCACAGTTGCTGACCCGGAAGGAACGCCAGGGGCTGCGGCTGCACGACGCGTTCCTCAACATCGTCGCCGGGACGGAGGACTTGGTCGACGTGACCACGGAGGGCGCCTACCAGGCCCTCTCCGCCAAGATCCGCGGCGAGGACGGTGGATCGCCGGCACCGATCTCGAACCACAACACCCACAAGGAAAGGCTGCCCGAGTCACCCGAACTGGCCATCGACGGTCTCTACCTGACGCTGGAGCCGGAACTCGGCCTGCGGCGCGCCGCCCCCGGCCGGTGAGCGGCCGGGACACGGTTCCCCCTCACGCCAGTCTCCTTCTGGCGCTGGCCCGCCCGACGCTGGACCCCGACCGGCTGCTCGCCATCCGTGCGCTCGCGGCGCGCGAGGACTTGGACTGGGGCGCCTTCCTCCACGCCGCGGCCCGGCACAAGGTGTTGCCCCTGATCGGGCGACACGTGGACCGGTACCGGCTGGACCGCGGACCAGGGGAGGAGAAGGGTTTCCCGCACCCCTGGGCCTTCACGAGCTCGTACCTGGGAAACCGGAGCCGGAATCAGGCTCTGTCCGACGAATTCGGCCGTCTGCTCACTGAGTTGACGTCAGCCGGGGTCCGGCACGCGGTCCGCAAGGGATTCCACATCGCCGAGACCGTGTACCACGACATCGGTGTACGCCGGATCGGTGATCTGGACCTGCTCGTCGACCCGGCCGGCGCGCCCGAGGCGCACCAGGTCTTCCTGAGGCTCGGCTACGTCCGGGGCCGGCTGGCGTTCGACGGAGAGCGCATCGTGCCCGCGCTCGATGGGGAGGAGAGCGACCAGCTGCCGTATCTGAAGGCGGGCAACCGTCCCGATGTGCCGGAGTTCCATGTGGATGTGTGCCAGGGCATCCAGCTGAAGGCCGGTTGCACCGTCACCGCTTCCGAGCTCCTCGAACGGAGCGTACCGGTGCACGTGTGCGGAACCGGAACCCGGGCAGCCGACCCGGCCGACCGGCTTCTCGACCTCGCCTCCCTCATCCACGCGGAGACGATCGGCCTCCGCTCCATCGACGACCGCGTCGACCTCCAGGTGAGCAAGTTCATGGACCTGGCCCTGGTGGCGGCCCAGTTCGAAGAGGCCGACTGGCAGGACCTCGGCGCACGGGTTCGCGAGTACGACGTCGCAGCCACCGCCTACTACGCGCTGCACTTCACCGACGTGCTCCACCCAGGAGTGATCCCCGGTGGCGTGCTCGACCTGCTCCGCCCCCGGGACACCGGCTACCTGGAGGAGTACGGGTCGCTCGACGGGCGGACGGCCCGCTGGACGATCCCGTTCCCGCAGCGCTTGTTCGTCGCCTGAGGGCCGAGGATGCCGGATGGAGAGGCCGCGCGCCGGGGTGTTCCCCAAGGAAACCCGGGCGCGCGGCGTCATAGGAAGGGAGACGCATGGAACCGGAGAGCGCCGCGCTGTCGTTGACCGTTCTCGGCTCGGGGGCGCCCTATCCGCAGCCTGGCCGGGCCTGTTCCGGCTATCTGGTGCGCGGCGGGCCGGGCCGGGTCTGGGTGGACGCCGGCCCAGGCACCCTGGCGTCGCTGCAGAACTTCACCCGTCTCGAAACCTTGTCGGGGGTGTGGCTCTCGCATCTGCACGCCGACCATGCCGCCGACCTACTGGGCACCTATTACGCGCTGGCACTGTGCGGAGTGACCCGACCGGCTCCCCTTCCGGTCTATGCCCCCCGGGGATGCGCGGAGCGCCTCGCGGGCTACTTCGCCGAACCGGCAACGGGGTTCCTGGGGAAGGCGTTCGCCTTCCATGATCTCCACGACGGCCATGTGGCGGAGGTCGACGGGCTCCGGCTGGTGAGCCGGGCCGTCGACCACGACGTCGAGGCCTTTGGTCTGCGTGTCGAGTACGCGGGAGCCTCCCTGGCCTATTCGGGCGACAGCGCGCCGTGCGGCGCGCTGGAGGAACTCGCGGCGGATGCCGACCTGCTGCTCTGCGAGGCCGGGGACGACCGTGACCGGCCGGGAGCGGCCAAGCGGCACCACACCCCGGAAGAGGCAGGTGAGCTCGCGCGGCGGGCGCATGTCCGTGAGGTGGTCATCACGCACATCGCACCTGCTCTGACCGAGGAGGAGGCGGTGCTGCGGGCGGCGCGCACGTTCCCCGGACGGATCCGCGCGGCCAGGGAAGGCGCTACGTTCCCGATCACCGCTGCCGCCCGCCCCGGGGAGGCTCGGCGGAGTCAGGTGTGACGGGCGAGCTTGACCGACGAGACGAGCAGGATCGCGGCCAGCGCGGGGATGAGGATCACGTCGGGGAACGCCCCGAGCAGCAGCCCGCCCAGAACCGCGCCGGCGATCGAGCCGGCGGCCATGAGCATCACGAAGTGGCGGTTCGCACCGAGCACGGCGAAGCTTCCGTCGCGGCTGTAGCGGGCGAACGCCACCAGCATCGTGGGCAGGGACACCAGCAGGGAGAGGCTTCCGGCGGTCTTGATGTCTTCGCCGAACAGCAGCACGATCGTCGGGATCAGCAGCTCGCCGCCGGCCACGCCCATGATCGCCGCGACCACACCGATGCCGAACCCGGCCATGACTCCGGCCGGCACCTGCGCCCACAGCGGCAGGTCGAGCGTGCCCAAGGCGGTGGTGTGCGTGACCACCAGGGCGGCCGCCATGAGCACCATCAGGACGGCCAGCACCTTGTAGAGGGTCGAGGAGCGCATCCGCACCGCCCACGACGCTCCGGCCCAGGCACCCAGAAGGCTGCCGGCCAGCAGGTTGGCCGCGACGGGCCAGCGTGCGGCCACTTCGGCGGCCGGCACCGCCGCCAGCCGGGCGGGCAGTGCGACCAGAACCACGACCAGGCTCATCGCCTTGTTCAGGATGACGGCCGAGAGCGCCGCGAATCCGAAGAGGCCGATCAGCAGCGGCAGGCGGAACTCCGCACCGCCCAGCCCGATCATCCCGCCCAGAACACCGATGGCCGCTCCCGCACCGAACACCAGGGGTGCCGTGCGCGCCGATCGGAGGGAGATGGTCGAACGGAAGGAGATGGAGGAGTGGCCCGTACGCATGATGTGAATCTTGGCTGGTCACGGGCTCGCCTTCCATGGCTCGACCCCACCTTCAGGGAAAGCCACCGGATAACGGCCCCGGACTTGTCAGGACCTCCGAGCGCCGGATTCGACCCGCCCTCGCTCTCGCCGGCAGGCCTTGAGGCCCGCCCAGATCTCGGTGCCGTCGGCGTTTGCGCGGCGCGTCATTTCTTCGTCGTAGTCCTCGAAGAGGTCAACGGCCCGCATCCGCACCTCTTCCCGGCGCTTGCGCTGCTCGGTGGTCAGCCCGCCCCATCCGGATACCGCATGTCTCCGGGTAGAAGGTGCCCATGTCGTGGGCGCACGCAAGGACTGGAGGGAAGGTTCCCGGGTACGGCGAAGTGAAGGGCTACGAGGGTCCTCCGATCCCTGGGGCGCAGCTCCCGATCCCGAAGGCTCGCTTCGGGTGGTCGGTGTGGCCCGGGTGGGACCAGCTGGGGTCGGCTTTTGCCCGGGCCCGTGCCGAAGCGGCCCCCGTGCTCATGGTTCTGCAGTTCGCGATGGCTGACGGGCCAGGAGCCGGGTCAGCGGGAGATGAACTCGCGCAGCTCGCGCTGGAGGGCTGCCTTGGGCTTGGCGCCGACGATGGTCTTGGCGACCCGGCCGCCGACGAAGACGTTCATCGTCGGGATGGACATGACCCCGTAGGCGGCGGCCGTCTCCGGGTTCTCGTCGATGTTCAGCTTCACGATCTTGATTTTGCCGCCGTGCTCGGCGGCGATGGCTTCCAGCGACGGGGCGAGCTTGCGGCAGGGGCCGCACCAAGGGGCCCAGAAGTCGACGAGCACCGGCTTGTCGCTCTGCAGGACGTCCTTGAGGAAGGACTTGTCGGTGACGTTCCTGAGGGCCACGGTGCGGCCTCCTCCCGTGTGAGCAGCCGGTGCCGGCCGCGGTGAGGGCCTGGCGGTAAGTATGGTCCATGACTTCGCCCGCGGCTGACCGGCGAGCGGGTCGGCGGGGGCCCGGGCCGGGGCCGCCACCGTGGACGATGACTTCATCGCCGCCGGTGGCCATCCCCGGCACGTCCACGTTTTCCATCAGTTCCTCTACGTGCCGGTGGGGCGGATCGTGGTGACCATCGAAGGGGTCGACCACCGGCTCGACCCCTCCGTCGCCCTGTGGATACCGGCCGGGGTGTGGCACGGTGCCCGCTTCGACCCCGACTCGCTGGTCGTCGCCGAGTCCTTCGACGCCGGAGCGCACCACCTGCCCCACCCCGGTCCGGCGGTCATCAACGTCACCGGCCCCCAGCGCACCCTGCTGCTCGCCCGGATGCGCTGCTCGGACCCCGCGCAGGAGGCCCCGGCCGTCTTCGCGGTGCTCAGTGGCGGCCACCCGGACTCGCTGCCGTTGCCCCGGCCCGTCAGCAGGGCCGCCGCGGCCGTGGCGGGTGAACTGACCCGCCGCCCCCACGACACACGCACCGCGACCGAATGGGCCCAGGGCTTCTACACCGGCTCGACCAGCCTGCGCCGCTACTTCGGGGAGACGCCGGGCTCCTACACCCGGCAGTCCTCCTGACGCGCGAGCCGGTCGCTCCGCGCGGCTCACCAGGCGGCGGCCACCGCGTCGGCCTTGGTGACGGACGCGCAGCGGCCGGCGGCCCACTCCAGCGCCATCCGGTGCTCCCGCGCGGAGAAGTCGGCGACGGCGTCGGCGACCGCGAACGCCTGGACGTCGCTCATCCACGCGTCGCAGGCCGTCATCATGACGCCGATGTGCGCGTACACCCCGGTGATCACCAGCTGGTCCCGGCCGAGGGAGCGCATCGGCCGGGGGCGGCCCGCGGCGCCGGGCTATTCCGCGTAGTCGTTGCCCTGGAGGTGGAGTGAGCGCAGGGCCGCCTCCAGGGTGAAGCGGTGGTCCGGGTCCGTGATGCGGTCGCCCAGGTGGGCGTCCAGGTTGCGCAGGCGGTAGCGGACGGTCTGCGCGTGGACGCCGAGCACCTCGCCGACCTGGTCGGCGGGGGCGCGCGTGGAGATGTGGACGCGCAGCGTCTCGACCAGGCGCCCGCGCCGGGAGCCGGTGAGCCCGCTGAGCGGGGCCAGTTCGCGGGCGGCGATGTGGGTGACGAGCGCGGGGTCGGACAGGAGCCACAACGTTGTCAGATGGTCCTCGCAGCGCACGACCGGCCGGTTGGGCACGATCCCGTCGTCGATGAGCTGCAGCACCCTCCTGGCCCACCGGATGGAGTCGGCGGCCTGCGGCGGCGGCACGGTCAGGCCGATGACGGCCGAGGCGCCCTCCAGGGCGGATTCGAGCATCGCCATGCGTTCGGGGGTGAGGGGGCCGGGGATCAGCAGGTGCGGCTGCGGGATGCCGAGGTCGGCGAGGACGTCGCGGTCGAGGCAGGTCCGTATGTGGTCGGGGGCCGGAGCCCGTAAGGCCACCAGGGTGCACTGCTCGGGGAGTTCCCACGCCGCCTGCTCGCACAGCTCGGCGATGGTCGCCTGCGGGAGGGGCGAGCCGACGAGGATGAGGTGGAGCAGTTGCCTGCGTAACGCGGACACCTCGGAGGCCGCACGCGCCCGTACCTCCGCGTACCCCTCGCGCGCGAGGGCCTCCAGTTCGTCGACGTACGCGAAGAGCGCGTCCGCGAAGGCGAGGATGAGGGAGGGGGACAGTTTGTACCGGCGGCCGAGGGTCTTGGCCCGGCGGAGCGCGATGCGCGCGCCGAGCCGGTAGGCCCCCTGGAGGGTGTCGAGGTCGCGGCCCTCGTAGGCCTCCACCCGGCCGAACTTGCGCAGGAGTTCGTCGCGCAGGACCGAGCTCGCGCCGGGGTCGGCGACGCGGTCCACGAACGTGCCCAGCGCCTGTTCCACGCCCTGGCGGATGGCGTCCGCGTTGGGGCCGTTGAGGAGCCGGGTGTACACCGGGTAGGCGCGCTGGACTTCGACTCTGATCTCCTTGATGAGGCCCGGGACCTCGGGCCTCATCAGGGCTGCGAACTCTTTGGGGAGCGGATCGAGCGGTTCACCGATGTCCGGCGTCTGTGCGATTGAGGGCATGACCGGTCCCTTGCTCTCCTGCGCGCCCGATGGGGAGCGGCGTGGCAGCACCCGGACCGACTGGAGGGCATGGGCGCGGCCTGTCAGGTCCATACCTGTTTGTGGTGCTGACGCTAAATCAACTTGGCTGAGCTGTACACCACATGAACACGAGCGGCGCCGCAGGAAGAGGCGGGGTCGGCCAGATCGGCCGGGAATCAGCCCTCGATGGCGGTTACTTGACCGCGGAGTGCCAGTTGCGGGAGAGCTGCTTGCCCGCGTCGGGGGCCACCGTGCCCGGGGCGTAGAGCCCGCCCAGGTAGGTCTGGGTGTTGTTCAGGGTCAGGCTGTTCTTGCCGGCCGCCGACGGCAGACCGGTCTTGAGGTTGACCGCCGCGTCGATCAGGCCGAAGATCCCCAGGCCGCAGCCGCTCGCGCCGGGGACCGCGAAGGACGTGTCGTACTGGGTGGAGCCGAGGAGGTTGAGGCGGCTCATCTCGCCCTCCTCGTTCGCGCTGCCGTCACCGTTGAACCGGTCCACCCCGAATTCCGGGTAGTTGAGGTTCTTCGGCTGCAGGACGATCGGGTTGGCCTTGGTGCCGATGTAGCAGTTGCTGCCCAGGAACGGGTTCTCCAGGTGGATGCGGACGGGGATGTTGACGATCGTCTGGTCGGTGACGACGCCCGCTATCTGGTCGAAGTTCGAGGGGGTGCCCACCGACTCCAGGGTCGCGGTGATCTTGTTGAGCTTGCCGTCCGCGAGCTGCTGGCAGATGGCCGTGATGCCCGGGATGTTGCTCGGACACATCAGCCCCAGGAGGCCGCCGGGCACCGTCGCGGAGTCGGCGATGATCGACCCGGAAGCGGGCGCGACGACGATGCTGGTGCCGTCGGCGTTCTGGATGACGCCCATCTGGAGGTTGCTGTTGCCGGTGAGGACCGTCGTCTTGCCGAGTTTGATGGACCCGCTGGTGGAGTACGAGACGACGCACTGGGGGGCCTTGTCCAGACCGTCCGCCCCGAGCATCGTCGGCGAGTCGACGGGGCAGCGGGTGAACGGACCCCATCCCCCGTTGAGCGCCGGCGTGGCGGCGGTCGCCGTACCGAGGGAGGCGAACGCGCCGAACGCGGTCAGCGCCGAGAGGGTGGCGAGCCGGGTGCGTGCGGAGGCGAGTGGCATGGAGGTGCCTTTCGGTGACGGGGAACGGTCAGGTCAGGTGCGGAATTCGGGGGTACGGGGGTACGGGGGTACGGGGTACGGGGGTTCGGGTCAGCGCTCCGGTACGGGGACCACGAACGGCTGGTGGTCCTCGGTGCACTGGCCCTCGGTCGGGAGCTCGACGGCCACCGCACACGTCTGGCCCTGGATCTGCTTGACGTAGTTGCCGGGGCCCGAGATGGACGCGGTCAGCAGCCGGTCCAGATCCTCGCCACCCGCGCCGCAACCCGTGAAGGCGGGGATGGTCACCTCGCCGGTCAGCGGGCCGCCGGAGGTCAGGAGGTATCCGGTGGCGTCCGAGCCGTTGATGAGCTGGCCCTTCCCGAGCATCACCAGGTGCGGGCCCGGGTACGTGGCCGGATCGGGCTCGGGGGAGCTGAGCGGGGTCTGCGTGCGACAGGACGGACCGACGTCCAGGCGCGTGCCGTTGACCTCGACGTCCAGGACGCGCAGGACCAGCGGGGCGCGTACGTACGTCTCCGCGATGTTGTCGGGGAGGACGAGCAGCACATCCGAGGCGACGGTCATGGGCCCGGCCTGCTCCAGGACCATGGTTGCCGTCGTCGGGGTGAAACCGAAGGTCAGGAAGGTGGACTTGAAGGGCGGGGTCTGCTTGCGTCCCTGGTAATCGAGGTAGGCCTCGGACTTCTGGAGCATGTGGATGTTGCCGTCGGGCGGGAAGGCGATCTGCGGGTCGCCCTGCTCGATCTGCACGCACGACACCGGGATCAGGGAGGCGCCGCCCAGTTTGCGGACGTTCGAGTAGCCCGTGATGTACGCGGTGAGCGATTTGCTGGTCGGGTTCTGCTTGAGGCAGGTGGGCGCCGGCGGCCTGGCGGCCGATGAGCCGGTGCGGGACTCGCCGACCTTCGGCGCCTTGTCCTTGTCCTTGCCTCCGCCCGCCTCCTGCGCGGGAGCCCCCGGCCTCGTCGGCCCCTTCGGGGTGCCGGGTCCCGCCGGGGACACGGAGTCCGTCGGGGACGCGGGGGCCGTCGGCCGCCCGGACGCCGGGGCCGTGGGGCCCGACGGGGAGGGCGAGCGGCCCGGGGCCGGGGTGGAGGTGGCCGGGCCGACCGGCACGGTGGCCAGCAGGCCGTGGCCGGCCGCGTCCTTCGCGAGGGTGCAGTCCAGGGAGAGGGAAGCGGGAGCGGTGGGTGCGCCGCCGGCCGCGGCGAGGGCGAGGTCGATGCCGAGGTCCGTGGCCGTGACGGTGAGGTCCCCGTCGGCGGCGGCCGTCAGGGTCGGGGCGTCGCCGGTGGTGGTGAGGGTCAACGGGCCCTTGGCGGGTACGGCGACGGGCGGGGCGGCGCCGGTGCCCCGCCAGAGGGCCTGAGCCTTCGCCCCGTGCTGGGCGACGTCGAGGGACAGCCTGGTCTCGGGCACCACCGTGGTGGCCTTGAGGGCCGCGAGGTCGGCGACGGCCGGGGCCGGGAGCTCGACCGTCGTGGAGACCGCGGTGGGGCGGATCGCCTCACCGGTGGTGGCCCGGCCGGGGAAGGTGGCCTGGACCCGTACCGCGACGCGTTGCTGCCCCGAGGGCAGCGCGCAGTCGTAGGGCAGCTTCGCGCTGACCACCTGCGTCCCCACCGCGGCGGCAGCCGAGGAGATCAGGGGGGCGAGCGCCACGAAGGCGGCGATCGCCGCACCGCGTGCGCGCACGCGGGGCGTCCGCAGGGCGGGACGGTGGCCTCTCATCACTTGCTCCGCTCGGGGATCGTCCGGGGCACGACGGCCGGCGGGGCCGGTCGGCGTGCCTGGTCGGCGTGGGTCGGCGAACGCCCGGCCGGTCCTGCCGGTCGGGCGTACGGACCCGCAGGAGTGCCGGGGCACTCCCGCACGCCTTACGGGTTGGTGCCGACGATGGTGGGGATGACCGCGGTGCCGGTCTTCTTGACCAGGTAGGCGCCCTTGAAGATCGGCTTGGCGCCGACCGGCACGGCGCTGCCGCAGTTGGTCGAGGAGACGACGTTGAGTTCGCCGGTGGTGCTGGCGACCGCGAGCTTGCCCGTCGAGTTGGTGTACGTGCCGGACGCCTTGCCCGTCACGCGGAAGACGCAGGCACCGACGGTGACCTTGGCGTCGACGTTGCCGATGTAGCCCTTGGTGACGCCGGTCGCGGCGGTGTAGTCCTGTGCCACCACGGTCCACGGGGTGGTGGCGACGGTGGTCACGTTGCCCAGGACGCTGGTGCAGGGCGAGCCGGTGGCGCCGAAGGTGATGGCGCTGATCGAGGCGACGGTGGCCGGGTTGCCGGTCGCGCTGGCCATGGTGCCGGACCCGCCGGAGGTCGTACAGGTCATGGCGATGCCGTTGACGCTGAGGACGATGTTCCCGCTGTTCGTCGCCGTGAAGGCCGCGGGGGACGGGTTGACGGTCCAGGTGGTGGACGGCACGGCCGATGCCGGGCCCGCGGTCAGGGCGAGTGCGGCGGCAGCGGCGCCGGTGACGACGGCGAGGTTTCTGATGGTCTTCTTCATGGCTGTGGGACTCCTTGGGGATTGACCGGCAGAGGTGGGCCGCCGCTGTGCGGTGGGGGAGACAGAGACGGCCCGCGGCTCGGTGTTCCTCGGCCGCGACGCTGACGTTACTTGCGGGAAACTTGGCTGAACAATGGCGTAGTTCAAGATTCTTTGAAGAGCCCGCATTAACTGTTCACGGGGTGAGCGGTCCTCGGCAGCGCATTAGCCGCCGGGTGCGCAAAATCGATAATTCCGGTCGTCCGGACGCTGCTCCGGCCCGTTTTTCCCCCGTGCCGGGCGTATGCATCTCGACGGGAAGCGCGGAGTGCTCTCCGTGGTGACAAGCGGCGGCGCGCATGTGTAATCCGCGTGACAAGGAGCGCGGGGCGCGGGGCGTCCCGCGAAAAACTCGTCACCCGCTTATTGCCGTCGGATGTTACTCGACCGTAGCGTTCCGAGTGCGACGCCCGATCCCTGGTCCGGTGGCCCCTGACCACGGGACTCCTGACGGGGGAGACAAGTGGCGCACCCGAATTTGTCCACGCGGTGACAAGTTCATCGGCGCCGGGCCGAATTGGTGTCACACCTATTGTCCGGTGATCGCGAACGACCTAACGTGCGGCCCGCGACGCACACGTGGCACGCGACTGCTGGAGGTGAAGTGGGAATCGAAGTGGCTGTTGAAGGCCTGACCATGTCCTTCGGCAAGCAGAACATCTGGCAGGACGTGACCCTGACGTTGCCCGCAGGGGAAGTGAGCGTCATGCTCGGCCCTTCCGGAACGGGGAAGACCGTCTTCCTCAAATCGCTCATCGGCCTGCTGAAACCGGAACGGGGACGCGTCCTCGTGGCCGGCGTCGATATGGTGAACAGTCCCGAGCGCGATATCTACGAGGCCCGCAAACTCTTCGGTCTCATGTTCCAGGACGGCGCCCTCTTCGGGTCCATGTCCCTCTTCGACAACATCGCCTTCCCCCTGCGCGAGCACACGCGGAAGAAGGAGTCGGAGATCCGCCGGATCGTCATGGAGCGCATCGACGTCGTCGGGCTCCTCGGCTCGGAGGGCAAGCTCCCCGGCGAGATCAGCGGCGGCATGCGCAAGCGGGCGGGACTGGCCCGCGCACTCGTGCTCGATCCGCAGATCGTGCTGTGCGACGAGCCGGACTCCGGGCTCGACCCCGTCCGCACCGCCAACCTCTCGCAGCTGCTGATCGACCTCAACGCGCAGATCGACGCGACGATGCTCATCGTCACCCACAACCTCGACATCGCCGCGACCGTCCCCGACAACATGGGGATGCTCTTCCGGCGCAACCTCGTCACCTTCGGCCCCCGCGAACTGCTGCTCACCAGCGAAGAGCCGGTCGTTGCGCAGTTCCTCGCGGGGCGGCGCGAAGGACCCATCGGGATGTCCGAGGAGAAGGACGAGGCCACCCTCGCCGCGGAGGCCAACCTCGCCGCCGTGCCCGGCGCCGTACCCGCCGCACCCCGGGTCATCGTCCCGCAACTGGAGCCCTCGCCCGGACTCCCGCCGCGCCAGGCCGTCCTCAGGCGCCGCGAGCGCGTCCTCGCCATGCTCGACACGCTGCCGCCCGCCGCCCGCGCCGCCATCGAGGACACCTACGCCCGCGGGGCGCAGGCGCCGACCCTGCGGCTTCCGGCCACCGGGAGCGGCTCGTGATCACCGGTGCGCTGCGGCAGACCGGACGGCTCTTCGCCCTCGCGGCGGAGGTGGGCCGTTCCATCTTCCGACGGCCCTTCCAGTTCCGGGAGTTCGTCGAACAGTTCTGGTTCATCGCCAGCATCACGATCCTGCCGGCCGCGCTCGTCTCCATCCCGTTCGGCGCGGTGATCGCCCTCCAGGTCGGCTCGCTCACCCAGCAGTTGGGCGCCCAGTCGTTCACCGGAGGCGCCAGCGTCCTCGCCGTCATCCAGCAGGCGAGCCCGCTCATCGTCGCCCTGCTCATCGCCGGCGCGGGCGGCTCCGCGATCTGCGCCGACCTCGGCTCCCGCAAGATCCGCGAGGAGCTCGACGCGATGGAGGTCATGGGAGTCTCCCCGGTCCAACGCCTGGTCGTGCCGCGGGTGCTGGCGACGATGGGCGTGGCCGTGCTCCTCAACGGCCTGGTCTCCGTGGTCGGAACGCTCGGCGGCTACTTCTTCAACGTCATCCTCCAGGGCGGCACCCCGGGCGCCTACCTGTCCAGCTTCTCCGCGCTCGCCCAGCTGCCCGACCTGTACATCAGTGAACTCAAGGCCCTGATCTTCGGGTTCATCGCGGGCATCGTCGCCGCCTACCGCGGCCTCAACCCGCGCGGCGGCCCCAAGGGGGTCGGCGACGCCGTCAACCAGTCCGTCGTCATCACCTTCATGCTGCTGTTCTTCGTGAACATGGTGCTGACGGGCATCTACCTGCAAATCGTCCCGCCGAAGGGAGGCTGAGGCCGATGGCCTCCCCGTTCGTCTGGCTCGACCGGTCCGGTGACCAGCTCCTGTTCTACGTCAAGGCGCTGGCCTGGATCCCGCGCACCCTGCGCCGCTACCTCAAGGAGGTCCAACGGCTGCTCGCCGAGGTGGCCTTCGGCTCCGGCGGGCTCGGAGTCATCGGCGGCACCATCGGTGTGATGATCGCGATGACCCTGTTCACCGGCACCGTCGTCGGGCTCCAGGGGTACGCGGCCCTCGACCAGATCGGCACCGCCGCGTTCACCGGGTTCGTCTCCGCGTACTTCAACACCCGCGAGATCGCTCCCCTGGTCGCCGGGCTCGCCCTCTCCGCGACCGTCGGCGCGGGCTTCACCGCCCAGCTCGGCGCGATGCGGATCAACGAGGAGGTCGACGCCCTCGAAGGCATGGGCATCCGCTCCATCCCGTACCTGGTCACCACCCGCATCATCGCGGGCGTCGCGGCGATCATCCCGCTCTACGCGATCGGCCTCCTCTCCTCGTACCTCGCCTCCCGTTACGTGACCGTCCTGTTCAACGGCCAGTCCCAGGGAACGTACGACCACTACTTCAACCTGTTCCTCTCCCCGACGGACGTCCTGCTGTCGGTCCTCAAGGTGCTGATCTTCAGCGTCATGGTGATCCTCGCCCACTGCTACTACGGGTTCCGGGCCTCCGGCGGCCCCGCCGGGGTCGGCGTCGCGGTGGGCCGGTCCGTGCGCAACGCGATCGTGCTCATCAGCGTCACGGACTTCTTCCTGTCGCTGGCCCTGTGGGGCGCCACCACGACCGTGAAGGTGGCGGGGTGAGATGAGCAGCCCACGCGCCACGACCCTGCGCCTGCGGTCCGCCGGCCTCGTCTTCCTGCTCGTCCCCGCCCTCCTGGTCTGGCTGGCGATCGCCGTCTACGACAAGCAGTTCACCGACAGCGCCCCGATCACCATCGAGACGAGCAGCGTCGGCAACGAGATGCACCCGGGCGCCGAGGTGAAGATGCGCGGCGTCGTCATCGGCGAGGTCCGCTCCATCGCCGCCACCGACACGGGAGCCCGGCTCACCCTCGCCATGGATCCCGACACCCTCCACCGCGTCCCCGCCGACGTACGCGCCCAGATGCTGCCGACGACCCTGTTCGGCGAACGGTTCGTGGCCCTCGTACCGCCGGCGTCGCCCTCGCCGGAGCCGATCGGCGCCGGCGCCGTCATCCCCGAGGACCGCTCCAGCAACGCCGTGGAACTCCAGCAGGTCCTGGACAACGTGCTCCCCATGCTCTCCGCCGTCCAGCCGCAAAAGCTCTCCGCCACCCTGTCCGCCGTCTCCCGGGCGCTCGAAGGACGCGGCGACAAGCTCGGCGACACCCTCACCCAACTGGACGCGCACCTGGCGAAGTTCAACCCCGAACTGCCCGCGCTCAACCGGGACCTCCGGGAACTCGTGAAGGTCAGCAACGTGTACGCGGACGCGGCCCCGGACATCGTCACGGCCCTCACCGACTTCACCACCACCAGCGGCACCCTCGCCGAGAAGGAGAGCGAGCTGGCCGGCACCTTCGGGGCCACCACCCGCACCGCCCAGGACATCACCAGCTTCCTGCGCCAGAACAAGGACAACATCATCCGGCTCGCCGCCACCGGAAGGCCGACCCTGGAGCTGCTCTCCGAGTACTCCTCGTCGTTCCCCTGCACCCTGCGCACCCTCGCCGAGTTCGTGCCGGCCATGGACAAGGCCCTCGGCAAGGGCACCGACCAGCCCGGACTGCACGTCAACGTGGTCACCGTGCCCTCGCGCGGGGCCTACGCACCCGGCCGCGACACCCCCGCGTACACCTCGGGCGGCGGTCCGCACTGCTACCCCGTGCCCTACCTCGGTGTCCCGGTGGCACCCGCCGCGCGGGCCACGGCGGCGGCCGAGCAGAACCTCGGGCCCGCCAACTCCGCGCAGGAGAACGACCTCCTGAACGAACTCCTCGCGCCCGCCGCAGGCAAGGCGCCCGGCGACCTGCCCGACTGGAGCGGCCTGCTGGCCGGACCCGCGTACCGCGGAGCGGAGGTGGTCCTCAAGTGAGGGACGATCTCGCCCACACCCGACGACGCCCCCTGACCGGCCCGCTGGTCAAGTCCCTGATCTTCGTCCTGGTCACCGCCCTCGCCACGACCGTGCTCGCGCTCAGCATCGCCAACACCGGCGTGGACTCGGGTACCCGCTCGTACAAGGCGCTGTTCACCGACGTCACCGGGCTCATCGACGGCGACAGCGTACGGATCTCCGGAGTGAAGGTCGGGGAGGTGACGGACGTCCGCGTCGTCGACCGGCGCACCGCCCAGGTCACCTTCCGCATCCGCGACGACCGCACCCTCCCCGTCTCGGTGACCGCCGCGGTGAAGTACCTCAACATGGTCGGGCAGCGCTACGTCGCCCTCGACCGCGGCAGCGGCGACGTGGGCTCCGCGCTGCCGCCCGGCTCCACCATCCCGCTGGACCGCACGAAGCCCGCGCTCGACATGACGCTCCTGTTCAACGGGTTCAAGCCGCTCTTCGAGGGCCTGTCGCCGAGTGACGTCAACGACCTCGCCGGGTCGCTCGTCCAGGTCCTCCAGGGCGAGGGCGGCACCGTCGACAGCCTCCTGCGGCACATCGGCTCGCTCACACACACCGTGGCCGCCAAGGACCAGGTGATCGGCCAGGTCGTCACCAACCTCAACACCGTCCTGGACACGCTCAACACCCGCGAGGCCGCCTTCGGCGACCTCGTCGTCACCCTCCAGAAGCTCGTCACGGGCTTCAACGACGACCGCAAACCGCTCGGCGAAGCCGTCCAGGCGATGGGCGACCTCACCACCGTGACCGCGGGACTCCTCCAGGACGGGCGGGCCCCCCTCAAGCAGAGCATCGGCGAACTGGGCCGCCTCTCGAACACCCTTGGCGACCACACGCCGCAGATCGAGGACTTCCTCAACCGGACCCCGGCCAAGATGGCCGCCCTGGCCCGGCTTTCCTCGTACGGGTCCTGGTTCAACCTCTACCTCTGCGAGGCCCGCGTGAGCGGTGTGAGCACCTCCGACGGCTCCAAGCCGCCGACCGGCATCATCGTCACCGAATCGAGGTGCCGCGGATGAGCCGCCCGCCCAGGTTCACCCCCGCCAAGGACCGCAACCCCGTCGCGGTGGCCGTCGTCGGACTCGTCGTGCTCGCCGTCATGGCCGTCCTCGCCTACAACGTGGACCGCCTGCCGTTCTCCGGCGCGGGCACGACCTACAGCGCCGACTTCACCGAGGCCGCCGGACTCGCCACCGGCGACGAGGTGCGCATCGCCGGCGTGAAGGTCGGCTCGGTCACCGGCGTCGCCCTCGACGGGCCCAAGGTGAAGGTGACCTTCGGGGTCGGCGACGCCTGGGTCGGCGACCGCTCCACCGCCGCCATCGCCATCAAGACCCTGCTCGGCGAGAAGTACCTGGCCCTCGACCCGCTGGGCGCCGGACGTCAGGACCCCGGCAGCCGCATCCCGTTGGCGCGCACCACGTCCCCGTACGACGTGACCCAGGCGTTCCAGGACCTGAGCGGCACCGTCGACGCCATCGACACGAAGAAGCTCGCCGAAAGCTTCGAGACGATCTCCGAGACCTTCAAGGACTCGCCGCCGGACGTGCGCAGCGCGGCCACCGGCCTGTCCGAACTCTCCAAGTCCGTCTCCAGCCGTGACGCCCAGCTGTCCCAACTGCTCCAGGGCAGCCGGACGTTCACCAAGACCCTGGAAGGCAAGAAGTCCAGCTTCGAGACCCTCATCGAGGACGGCGGTTCCCTGCTCGGCGAGTTGAAGGACCGGCGCGACGCCATTCGAGCCCTGCTCAAGGGCAGCCGGGAGCTGGGCACGCAGCTCAGCGGCATCGTCACCGACAACGACCGCCAGCTCGGCCCCACCCTCAAGGCCCTCAGCCGCGTCACTGAGGTCCTGGAGAAGAACAGCGGCCAGCTCGACAAGACCCTCGCCCTCGTCGGCCCGTACTACCGGCTCGTCGGCAACACCCTGGGCAGCGGCCACTGGTTCGACAGCTACCTGTGCGGGGTCGTCCCCCGCAACTACCTGCCCGAGGCGTCACAGCCCAAGACCGGATGCCAGCCGCCGCAGCAGACGCCGGCGGCGGCGAAGGAAAGCGGTGCCCGATGACCGAACTCAGAAAGCCCCTCGTCATCGGGCTCGCCATGGTGGTGCTCGCGGCCTGCGGCCTCGTCGCCGTACGCGCCCTCGGCTCCGACGGCACCCGCGTCACCGCCTATTTCGACCGCGCCGTCGGCATCTACGCCGGCTCGGACCTGCGGATCCTCGGAGTGCGCGTCGGCGAGGTCGAATCCGTGGAGCCCGAAGGCACCCGGGTACGGGTCCGGCTCCACATCGACGACGGCGTACGCGTCGCGGCCGACGCCCGGGCCGTCATCGTCGCCCCCAGCATCGTCGCGGACCGGTACGTCCAGCTCACGCCGGCCTACGCCTCGGGCCCCGCCCTTGCGAGCGGAGCGCGGCTCGCCGCCTCCCGCAACCGGACCCCCGTCGAGATCGACCAGCTGTACGCCTCGATCACCGACCTCGCACAGGCCCTCGGCCCCGACGGCGCCAACGCGGGCGGAGCCCTGTCCGGGCTGATCGACACCGGCGCGAAGAACCTGGGCGGCAACGGTGACGCGATCGGCACGTCCATCCAGGAGTTCGGCAAGGCGGCCAAGACCCTCGACGGCAGCAGCGACGACCTGTTCGCCACGCTCGGCCAGCTCCAGACGTTCACGACCATGCTCAAGAACAAGGACGGCGACGTCCGCACCGCCCAGGAACGCCTCGACGACGTGGTGACCTTCTTCGCCGACAACAAGGACGACCTCGCGGGCGCCCTCACCGAACTCGGCAAGGCCCTCGCCCAGGTCAAGACCTTCATCCAGAACAACCGGGGCGAGCTGAAGCAGAACGTCGACCGGCTGGTCCCCCTCACCCAGGCCCTCGTCGACCAGCGGGCCTCCCTCGCCGAAGCCCTCGACGTGGCCCCGCTCGCGGCGGCCAACGTGGTGGGCGCGTACAACAAGGACACCCGCACCCTCGACGGCCGGGCCAACCTCAACGAGATCAGCATGGGTGGACCGCTGCTCCCGCTGCCCGTGACCGGCGGCGCCTCGGCCGGCGGCTCCTCGACCGCCAGTGGGAAGGGGGACCGGTGAAGCGCCGCGGACCCCTCACCGGCAAGGCCGCCGGGGCGGGCATCGCCGGGATCGTCGCCCTGGGCGCGGCCGTGGTCCTCACCGTGACCATGCTCCCCGCGGACCTGCCCCGCTTCGACGGCATCGAGGACCTGCCGCTGCCCGGCGGGGCCGATCTCGGCTCCCACCCGTACACGGTCACCGCCGAACTCGCCGACGTCCTCAGCCTCGTCCCGCAGTCCGCCGTGAAGGTCAACGACGTGGCCGTCGGCCGCGTCACCGAGATCCGCCTCGGGACCGGAGACTGGACGGCGCGCGTCACCATGAAGATCAACGGAGACATCCGGCTGCCCGCCGACGCGGGCGCCCGCCTCCAGCAGTCCAGCCTGCTCGGTGAGAAGTTCATCGAGCTCACCGCCCCCGCCAAGGACACGGGCGGTGCACGCCTCGCCAACGGCAGCACGATCCCGCTCGCCCGCACCAGCCGCAACACCGAGGTCGAGGAAGTCTTCGGCGCCCTGTCCCTGCTGCTCAACGGCGGCGGGGTCAACCAGCTGAAGACCATCACCAAGGAGCTGAACGCCGCCCTGGGCGGACGCGAGCCCGAGGTCCGCTCCATGCTGGAGCGGGTCAACACCCTGGTCACCGACCTCGACGCGCACCGGGACGACATCACCCAGGCCCTCGACGGGGTCAACCGGCTCTCCGCCACCCTGGCCGGGCGCAAGGAGGACGTGGGGAAGGTCATCACCGGCCTCTCACCCGGCCTCAAGACCCTGGAGAACCAACGGGGTTCGCTCCTGACCATGCTGCGCGCCCTCGACACCCTGTCCGGCGTCGCCGTCTCCACCATCAACGCCGGCAAGGACGACATGGTCGCCGATCTCAAGGCCCTGGCGCCGACCCTGAAGGCACTCGCCGACGCCGGCGCCGACCTGCCCGACTCGCTCCAGGCGCTGCTGACGTACCCCTTCACCGACGAGGTGATGCGGGGCATCAAGGGCGACTACCTCAACACCTACCTGTACATCGCCGCCGAACCGGGCACGCAGGTCATCCCGCAGCTCGTCCCCCAGGCCACGCCCGACCCGACGCCCACGCCCACCCCTCCCACCGACCCGGGCGCCGCCGCCCGCGGAGGCGCGTCCGGCCGCGGATCCGCGAACCCGCCCTCACCGCTGCCGCTGCCGCCCGTCCAGAGCTTCGAACCGCCGGGAGCGTCCTCGCCCCCGAGCGGGCGGAGCGCCACCGACGGAGCACAGGACGGAGGGAAGACCCGGTGATCACCCTCGCCGTACGGCTGAAGAACCTCGCGTTCCTCGTCATCTCCGTCCTCGTCCTCGGTCTCCTCGGCATCCGCTACGCCGACCTCGGCCGCTACATCGGCGTCGCCGACTACTACACCGTCGACGTCCACCTCTCCCGGACCGGCGGCCTGTTCCCCCACTCGGACGTCACCTACCGGGGCGTCTCCGTAGGACGCGTAGGCGCCATCGACCTCACCGCCGACGGGGTCGTGGCCCGGCTGCACATCAAGAAGGCGGCCGCCCGCGTCCCCGCCGACGCCAAGGCCGTCGTCGCCGGACTGTCCGCCGTCGGCGAGCAGTACATCGACCTGCGGCCCCGCAGCGACCAGGGCCCGTACCTCAGGGAGGGGACCCGCATCGACCAGGCCGACACCGAGGTCCCCGCACCCGTCACCGACCTCCTGACGAGCATGAACGACCTCACCCGGTCCGTTCCGCTCGACTCGCTGCGCACGGTCGTCGACGAGCTGGGCAAGGCCTTCGAGGGCCACGGAGACGACCTCCAGGCCCTGCTCGACAGCGGCAGCGCGTTCGTGCAGGCCGCCGACCGCTCCCTGCCCGAGACCACCCGCCTCATCAACGACGGCGAGGTCGTCCTGCGCACCCAGGCCGAGGAAGCCCAGGCCATCAGCGACTTCGCCACCGGCGCACGCGAACTCGCCGTCACCCTCAAGGGCTCCGACAGCGATGTCCGCCGCCTGCTCGCCGTCACCCCGGACGCGGCCACCCAGATCAGCGGCCTCCTGCGCGACCTCGACCCCAGCCTCGGCGTGGTCCTCGCCAACCTGCTCACCACCTCGGAGATCGCCGTCACCCGGCAGCACGGCCTGGAGGAACTGCTCGTGAAGTTCCCCGTGGCCGTCTCCGCGGGCGCCACCACCGTCGACGGAGGACGGATGAACCTCGGCATGGCCGTCACCTTCTTCAAGCCCCTGCCCTGCACCTCCGGATACGGCGGCACGCGCTACCGCAACGGCCTGGACCTCGGCACCGCACCCGCCCTCAACACCGGCGCCTCCTGCACCAGCCCGGCCTCGTCCGGAAAGAACGTGCGCGGCTCCGCGAACGCCCCCAAGGGCGGCCCCGTCCCCACCCCGGCCCGACCCGGCTCCCTCCCCTCGGGCAGCGCCGGACCCGCCACCGCACCGGCCGTACAGCCCCTGCCGGGCGTCCTCGCCCTTCCCGGCGCACTCGCCCTGCCGGGCCAGCCCGGCGGCCCCACCGACCTGGCCGGGCTGCTCGGCCTCGGCGCCGGGAGCGGCCGATGAGGCGGGCACGCGTCCTCGCGGGCGCGGCCCTGGCCGTGGCGCTCGCCTTCTGCGGAACCGGTGCCTGGACCTACGCACAGGCCCGCACCGACGACGCCCTCGCCTTCGGCCGGGAGCGGGACGAGGTCCTCGCCCAGGGCCGCGATCACCTCACGGTGCTCAACACCCTGGACGCGTCCACGCGCGAGCACGCGCAGGCCGGCATCGAGGCGTGGCGCGACGCCTCCACCGGGCCCCTGCACACCGAACTGGGCGCCACCGCGCCCGTGGTGGGAGCCTCGGCCCACGCCACCGTCACCGAGGCGGCGGTGACCGCGCTGGACGCCCGGGCGGGCACCGCGAAGCTCATCGCGACGGTCCGCGTCGACGTCACGCCCCAGGGCGCCTCGAAGGCGACGAGCGACCGCAAACGCCTCGAAGCCGTCCTGGAGCGTACGGGCGACGACACCTGGAAGGTCAAGGCACTGAGCGCCGTACCGGTGGCGGGCGCGGGCGCCACGGCTTCCGCCACGGCCGGCGCGGGAAGCGAGGCGGAGTGACGACGCTGCTGCGGCGCAAGGGGAGGAAGGGGCCCGCGGAGACGGAGGGGCCGGCGGAGACGGAGGGGCTGGCGGAGACGGAAGGGGCTGCTCAGACGGAGGGGGCTGCCCAGACGGAGGGCCCGGCCGTGCGGGACACGACGGCCGACGGTCACTCCGGTGCCGAAGGCGAACCGGACGCCCGGGGGGCCCGCTCCCGCTTCGCCGGCCGGTGGCGCACCCCGGCCGTGGCGGCGGCCGTCGCCCTCCTGCTGCTGGGTGGGAGCGCCTTCTTCTACGGCGCACACCGACTGCGCGCCACCCCGTCCGCCCAGAACCGCGCCCTCACCGACACCGCTGCCACCGAACGGGTGAGCGGCGAGGTCAGCGACGGCCTTGCCCGGATCTTCTCGTACACCCCCACCGGCGCCGACGCCACCGAGCGATCGGCGCGGACGGTGCTCGGCGGGAAGGCGGCCCGGCAGTACGGGGACCTGTTCGCCCAGCTCCGCGCCAACCTGGAGACGCAGAAGATCACCCTCAATACGCGGGCCGTCCGCTCCGGGGTGATCGAACTCGACGGGGACACCGCGCGCCTCCTGGTCCTCCTCGACCAGACCTCACGGCGGGACGAGGGCGCCACGACCTCGGCCGCGGCCCAGCTGACCGTCACTGCCCGGTTCCAGGAGAACCGTTGGCAGATCGTCGACATCAAGACCCGCTGAGAGATGAGCGGGAGACGGGAACACCCCATGACACTCGCGGTCCGGGCCCTCGCGGGCACCCGGCAGATCCTGGCCGTCGCCCTCGCGCTCACCCTGGTAGCGGGCGGCTTCGCCGCGTGGGCGGCCCAGGACTGGTACGGGGCGAGCCACGACGAGTCCGCCGCGTACGCCGTCCAGCGCGACCGGGCGCTCGCGGCTGCGGAACAGGCCGTGCAGAACCTCAACACCCTCGACCACACCAAGGTGGACCAGGGCCTGGACCTGTGGGAGTCGTCCACGACCGGCGACCTGCACGACCAACTCGTGCAAGGACGCACTGAGTTCGCCCAACAGGTCAAGGCCGCGAAGACGGTGACCACCGCCCGGGTGCTGTCCGGCGCCGTCACCGAACTGGACGACCGCACGGGGCGGGCCAAGGTGCTGGTCGCCCTGCGGATCACCGTGAAGGCCGCGGACGACAAGAGCAGCGAGAAGGACAGCCGCATGCTCGGTGAACTGAGCCGCACCGGGACCCACTGGAAGCTCAGCGCGCTGGGTCAGGCCCCCGTGGGCGGCACGGCGACCGGCTGACCGGCCGCCGTACCGCGAGAGCCAGGCGCATCCGAGCCGGCCGCATCCGAGAGCCGCACGCACCAGAGAAGGACAGGCACGATGTCGACGACCCGCCACCTCATCAACCGCCAGCGCCGCCGCCAGGCCGTCGGCAGCCAGACCGTACCGGCCGAAGCGAAGCGGCAAGGGGCGCCCGAGCAGGCCGAAGCGAAGCGGCACAAGGCACCCGTACCGGCCGAAGCGAAGCGGCAAAAGGCGCCCGTACCGGCCGAAGGGGCCGGGACGGCCGGCCGCGAGGTCAGTCGGGGAAAGAAGCACCTCGCCCCCCTCCTGGTCCTCTGCGCCCTCACCGTCCTCCTCGGCTCCGGCGCCGGATACGCCCAGAGCCGGGCCGCGGCGCTGCGGGACGATCCCGTACGGGCGAACACGGCGCTCACCGACCTCGCCCGTACCAGCGAGATCAAGGGCCAGACCGCCAAGGCCGTCGCCTCCCTCTTCTCCTACGACCACGCGCAACCCGCCGCCTTCGAGAGCGCGTCGAAGACCCTGCTCACCGGCAAGGCCGTCACCCAGCACCGGGCGCTCTTCAACGAGGTCCTGGCCCAGGCGGAGAAGCAGAAGACGGTGATCACCACGACGGTCACGGACAGTGCGGTCGAGCGGATCGACGGCGACCGGGCCCGCGTCCTGGTCTATGCCGACCAGAGCAGCGTCAGTACGGCGAGTACGGCGGGAACCGAGAAACAGGGCGCCCAGGACCAGGGCGTCTACGCGGGAGCGATGTTCGCCGTCGATCTGGTGGATCGTGACGGGCACTGGCTCGTGGAGGGGATCGACACCTTCGGCCGCTGACCGGGCCCGATGGGCAGGGTGATCCCCCTGACGAGTCCGCCGCCGCCGCGGCCCTCGCCGGACCCGGCCACCGCAAGCGTGCGGACGGGTCAGCCGGAGACGCAGAACTCGTTGCCGGCGGGGTCCTGCAAGGTGGTCCACTCGAAGCCCGGGGCGGTGTGCTCGCCGACGACCTTCGCTCCCAGCTTCACGAGCCGGTCGACCTCGCCCCTGCGGTCCGGGGATTCGAAGTCGACGTGGACACGGTTCTTGCCCGCTTTCCCCTCGGGCACGCGCTGGAAGCCCAGGACGAGCGGGCGGGCCGCGAGGATGACGAACTCGCCGAAGTCCTCGGCGACTTCGACTCCCAGGGCCTGCGCCCACCAGTCGGCGAGCTCCCGGGGTTCCGCACAGTCAATGGTGATCATCTTCGCCGACAGCGCCATGGGCTTCACCGTAGGGCAGGAGGGATGTCCCACGTGCCCGACACCGGCGGGGCGGCTCCCGTTGCGGGATCGTTACCACGCCGACGGGCCTTGGCCAGAAAGGCTGTTCGAACCATCGGGCTCACGAACTACCGTTTGGTAGCACAGGGGGCGGAGGTCGTCGGACGACTCGTGCTCCGGAGACGTCCGGCGGTACGGGGGCTCTTTGATGACTGTCCAGCGCACGGTCCGCAGCCGGCCGGGAGTGACCGTCATCCTGGCCGTGGTGCTCACCCTGTCCGGGCTCACCTCGCCCGAGCTGCTGCGCAGCGCCGCCGCGACGGTGCCGGACGCCGGGTCGGCGGTCACCGGGCCGGAGGGGCCGGAGGGCACGTCGTTCAACCCGAACCAGATCAAGGACATCAAGGCGGCCGACCCCGGCTCCGGGGTGAACCTGATCGAGGCGCCCTCGGCGAACAACAGCGGTGACGCGCGGCTCTCGTACCCGCTGGAGGTTCCGAAGGGCCGCGCCGGCCTGGAGCCGAAGCTGGCCGTCGCCTACAACTCCTCGGGGACGAACGGGTGGCTCGGCGCCGGGTGGGACCTCGCCACCCCGATGGTCACGGTGGACACGCGCTGGGGCGTGCCGCGCTACGACGCCGGACTGGAGACCGAGACCTACCTGCTGGGCGGTGAGCAGCTGACCCCGGTGGCGCACCGCGGCGCGTTGCAGGCGCGCACCGCGGAGAAGGTGTTCCACACCCGGGTGGAGGGCTCCTTCGACCGGATCGTGCGCCACGGCGACAGCCCCGCGAACTACTGGTGGGAGGTCACCGACAAGCAGGGCGTCCGCACGCTCTTCGGCGGCACGGCCGACAGCACGCTCGCCGACGGCAAGGGGCGCCTCGCCACCTGGGCGGCGCGGGAGGTCCGCGACGGCAGCGACAACGTCCTGCGCTACCGGTACGCCAAGGTGGCGGACGGCGGCACGGCGGGCTCCACGGTGCCGGGCAGCGACCTGTACCCGCAGAAGATCACCTACACCGGCCGGGGCGACACCGACGGCAGGTACTCGGTGACGTTCATCCGGGACCGTGAGCGCGGCGAGCCCCGCCGGGCGGACGTGCGGATCGACGCCAAGTACGGGTTCAAGAAGGTCACCGCCGACCTGCTGCGGCGCGTCGAGGTCAAGCTGGACGACCAGCTGATCCGCGCCTACGAGCTGAACTACCGGACCGGCGCGTTCGCGAAGACGCTGCTCACCTCGGTCTCGCAGTTCAGCGAGACCAACCAGCTGTTCAACACCCACGCGTTCGACTACTTCGACGACGTGCGCGACCCGTCGGGGAACTACAACGCCTTTGCCGACGCGGCACGTTGGTCGGTACCGGATGACGACCTCGGGGTGAACATCCGCGAGGGCGAGGCCAGCGCGATCTCGGCGAACACCTCGGTCGGCTTCGGCGCGCACCTGTTCGCCGGCTACAACGTGCAGGGGCTGCCCGCCAAGGAGGGTTCCGTCGGGTTGAAGGTCGGGTTCAGCGCGGGCCAGTCCGACGGCCTGTCGACGCTGACCGATGTGAACGGCGACAACCTGCCGGACAAGGTGTTCCGCAAGAACAACGAGGTGTTCTACCGGCCAAATCTGGCCGCACCAGGCGGTGAAGCGAAGTTCGGCGACACTCCGATCAAGCTCACCAACCTCCCCGGAATCTCGACCGAGCGCACCCTGTCCGGCACCATCGGCGTCGAGTCGTACGTCCTCACCACCTCGGCCCAGCTGGACTTCGTGGGCACCACGACCACCTCGGACCGGTTCTTCAGCGACGTCAACGGCGACGGCATAGCCGACCTGGTGAACAACGGCGGCGTGCTGTTCGGCTACCTGGACGACAAGGGGCAGCCCGCCTACAGCGCGGACTCCGCCCACACCCCGGCGCCGATCGGGGGCGGCACGGTGACCGGCGAGATCGTCGGCGATCAGACCGCGCAGTTCAACCAGCAGGTGGACAACTCGCCGCTGCTGGACTCGGTGCGCCGCTGGGTCGCGCCGTTCGACGGCACCGTCCGCGTGGACGGCCGCGTGCAGCTGACCCAGGACCCCTCCCCGGCGCGGGCGGCCTACACCAAGGCCGACGGCGTGCGGGTCACCGTCCAGCACAAGGACGCCGAACTCTGGGTGCAGCGGATCGGCCCCGACGACCACAGCGAGTTCGCCCCGGGCAACGTGGCGGCGGTTCCGGTGAAGAAGGGCGACGCGCTCTACTTCCGCACGCAGTCCGTGCTGGACGGCAAGTACGACACCGTGGCCTGGGACCCGGCGATCACCTACACCAACCTGCCGGCCGGCACGGACGCGAACGGGCTGGCGAACACCGTGTTCCGTGCGTCGGCCGACTTCACCTTCGGCGGCAGGCCGTCCCTGGTGACCGTACCGGTGAACGGCACGCTGCGGCTGACCGGTGACGTGGTCAAGTCCAAGGCGACCTCGGACGACGTGACCGTGGTGATCGAGAAGGGCAACGGAGTCCACCCCGGCGCGGAGGTGTTCCGCAAGGTCCTGCCCGCCGCGTCGACCGGTACCACCGGGATCGACGTGAGCATTCCGGTCAGCACGTTCGAGAAGATGTCGTGGAAGCTGAAGACCGACTCCCCGATCGACGCCTCGGCGGTGAGCTGGGCGCCGAAGGCGCACTACACGGCCGCGCAGGGGGTCGAATCGGTCGTCGACGCCGCGGGCGAGCCCACGATGGTGATCACCCCGCCGTACGACATGGACATGTACCCGGCGGACACCCTCGCCGCGCCGCAGCAGTCCTACAAGGCGACCAAGACCGGTCAGTTGAAGGTGCGGCCGAAGCTGTCCTTCAACTTCAACCTCCTCGGTGAGGCCAAGATCGCGTTCACGGTGAAGAAGCGCGGCGGGCAGCTGGTCGGCAAGCGGGTCTTCCAGGCCAAGGACGCCTCCCCCTTCGGTGGCCCGAACTTGGACCTGACCGTGCCGGTCACCGCCGGCGACGAGCTCTACATCGACTACTCCACGACGGAGACCGGGCTGCGCGGACTGCTCGTCGAGCAGTCCGCGTCGGTCACCTATGACGTGACCTCCAGCTGGCCCACCTTCACCCCGGCGCCCAGCGCCCTGCACAGTTCCGTCGGCCAGGGCGCCTTCGCCCAGCCCTACCGCGGCTGGGGTGTGATCGGCTACCAGGGCAACCGCGACCGCGCCACCCAACCGCTCAAGCAGGCCGAACTCGCCCTGGACCAGAGCTTCAAGGACGCGCTTCCCAAGGAGCCCAAGGAAGCCGACGTCCCGGGATTCACCGCGAACCCCCGGCTCGCCATGCCGCGGCTCGCGGTGTTCGCCCCCGTTCCCGCCAAGGGCGGCTGGGCCGCACAGGACGAGTCCTCCTGGATCACCGGCGCCATGGCTACCAGCTCCCGCCTCGGCGCGGACACCATCGACATCGTCACCGACGCCGACGTGGCGGGCGACCGGGCGGTGATGCGCCGCGGTGTCACCGGCCAGGTCTCGGCCACCCTCGCGGCGGGCCCGTTCGGCGGCACCGTGGTCGGCGGGATCACCGCGGGCTCGGTCGACTACCTCGACCTCAACGGCGACGGCTACCCCGACGTCGTGGGCGCCAAGGAGATCCAGTTCTCCGACATGACGGGCGCGCTCGGCGCCACGCGCGGCACCCTCGGCGGCAACGTCCGCGAGGCGGACAACGTCTCCGGCAACGTGTCGTACTCCGCGGGCAGCGAGTCCGCCACCATCGCCAGCGCCCTGGGCATGGCCGCGCCCGACGCGGGCACCAGCGCCAACACCGCCACCACCGGCGCGGTCCAGCCCTCGCTCGGCATCGGCGGCAGCCTCGGCGGCGGCGAGTCCGACGTCCGCGTCGACCTGATCGACATCAACGGGGACGGGCTGCCGGACAAGGTGTTCGCCAACGGCGACGCCCAGCTGAACCTCGGCTACTCCTTCGCCGCCCGCGAACCCTGGTCGGCCGGACCGATCAACGACGCGTCCACCCGCAACGTCGGCGTCAACCTCGGCTTCAACGTCGACCGCTACGGCTTCGCGGGCGGTGTCTCCGCCGAACTGGGCACCTCGTTCACCAACGCGAGCATGACGGACGTCAACGGCGACGGCCTCACCGACCGGGTGTTCACCGACGGCGCCAACCCCATCAAGGTCGCGGTCAACACCGGCACCGGCTTCACCGCGCCCGCCCCCTTCCGCGGCAGCTTCCCCGAGATCGCCGTGGACAAGAACGCCAGTCTCGGCGGGGGCGTCTACTTCACCGTCGGCCTGCCCACCCCCGTAGGCATCTTCGTCTTCAACCCCGGCGTCAACGCGTCCACCGGCATCAGCCGCGCCGAGACCAGCCTGCGCGACGTCAACGGCGACGGCCTCGCCGACCACGTCAAGTCCACCCGGGACGACGAACTCCTCGTCGCGGTCAACAAGACCGGCCGCACCAACCTGCTGCGCTCCGTCAGCCGCCCGATGGGCGCCCGCATCGACCTGGACTACACCCGCACGGGCAACACCGCCGCCCAGCAGGAGAGCCGCTGGGTACTCTCCCGCACCTCGGTGTTCGACGGCCTCGCGGGCGACGGCGCCGACACACGTCTGACCACCTTCCGCTACGAGCAGGGCCGCCACGACCGGATGGAACGCGAGTTCCTCGGCTTCGGCCGGGTGGTGGCCGAGAGCCGCGACACCGGTGCGGACGATGCCGTTCGCCGCACGGTGACCGACGAGTACCGCACCGACGGATACGTGGGCCGCGGGCTGCTCACCCGTACGGTGACCGCGGACGGCGCCGGCCACCCGTACGGCGAGACGCTCAACACCTACCGGCTGCTCGACACCTCCACGGGCCAGGACGCCGACCCGAAGAGCGGGACCGCCACCGTCTTCCCGCAGCTCACCCGCGTCGAGGAGAAGCATTACGAAGGCGCGGCCGCCGCACGGAAGTCCACCTTCACCGACCTCTCCTACGACGAGTACGGCAACGTCACCCGCACCTTCGCCACGGGCGACGAGGGAGCCGCGGACGACCTGGAGACCCTCTTCGGCTACAGCGGCTCCGACCCGCAGTGCCGGGACCGCCACCTCGTCGGCACCGCCAACGCGATACGGCAGAAGGCCGCGGCCACCGGCACCCTCCTGCGGCACCGCGAACTCACCCTCGACTGCGCGACCGGCGTCACGCGCCAGGTGCGCGAGTACCTCGACGAGGACACCGCGGCCGTCTCCGACCTGACGTACCACCCGGACGGGAACCTGAAATCGGTGACCGGTCCGGCCAACGCGAAGGGGCAGCGCTACAAGCTGGAGTACGGCTACGACACCACCGTCGGCGTACACGTCGAATCCGTCGAGGACAGCTTCGGCTACCGCTCGACCACGGCGTACAACCTCAAATACGGGCAGCCGGAGCGGAACACCGACCACAACGGCCAGCCGCTGCGGATGTCGTACGACGGTGTGGGCCGGCTCGACAAGGTGACCGGGCCCTACGAGAAGGACGGCGACCGGGCCACGATCACCTTCGGCTACCACCCCGAGGCAACCGTCCCGTACGCCACGACCAAGCACCTCGACCGGGCCGCCTCCGAGGTACGCGACGACACCATCGACACCGTCACCTTCAGCGACGGCCTGGGCCGGGTCCTGCAGACCAAGAAGGACGCCTCGGTCTCCGCCTCGCCCGGGACCACGCCCACCCGGGTGATGACGGTCTCAGGCCGGCTGAAGTTCGACCACCTCGGCCGCGCCGTGGAGAAGTACTACCCGGTGACCGAGGACAAGGGAGCCGCGAACACCACGTTCAACGCCTCCTTCGACTCCGTGGCACCCACCAAGGAGACCTTCGACGTCCTGGACCGCTCCGTCAGGACCGTGCAACCGGACGGCGTCACCACCAGCACCGGATACGGCTTCGGCGGGGACCGGGCGGGCGCGACCCGCTTCGAGCGGACGGTGACCGACGGCAACGGCAAGGAGCGCCGCACCTACACCGACCTCCGGGGTGCCACCACCTCGGTGAAGGAGTTCAACGGCTCCTCGGAGATCTGGACCAGCTACGCGTACGACCCCACGGGTCAGGTCACGACGGTCACCGACGACAAGAACAACGTCACGCGCGCCGGCTACGACGCCCTGGGCCGCCGCATCTCGTTCGACAGCCCGGACGCCGGGCGCTCCGAGACCCGCTACGACCTCGCCGGGAACGTCACGTCGAAGACCACCGCGAACCTGCGGGCAGCGGACAAGGCCGTCGAGTACGACTACGAGTACTCGCGGCTGAAGGCCGTCCGCTACCCGACGTTCCCGGCGAACGACGTCTCCTACGCGTACGGAGCCCCCGGCGCACCGGACAACACGGCCTCGCGCGTCACCGAGGTCCACGACGCGGCGGGAACGGTGAAGCGCGCCTACGGGGCGCTGGGTGAGGTGATCAAGGAGACCCGCACGATCACCGCGGTCCGCGACGCCCCGCGCACCTACACCACCGCCTGGCGCTACGACGCCTTCAACCGCGTGCTGCAGATGACCTACCCCGACGGCGAGGTCCTGACCTACGACTACGACTCGGGCGGCCAGGTCGCCCGGGCCACCGGATCCAAGAACGGCACCGGCTACACGTACCTGGACCGGGTCGACTACGACAAGTTCGGGCAGAAGATCCTCCAGCAGACCGGCAACGGGGTCCGCACCACCTACACCTACGACGCCGAGGACCGCCGGCTCGGAGCACTGAAGTCCGAGACGCCCGGCGGAACCGCGTTCCAGAACCTGGGCTACACGTACGACAAGATCGGCAACATCACCTCGCTGGCGAACAACGCGCCGCAGGGCGGGGACATCGGCGGTCCGAGCAGCCAGACCTACGGATACGACGACCAGTACCGGCTCACCTCCGCGTCCGGCCGGTACACGGACAAGAACAACGCGCTCAACACGTACACGCTGAGCCTGGGCTACGACTCGATCCACAACACCACGAGCAAGACGCAGACCCACCAGGTCACCGGCGGCACTCCCGCCTTCCCGGTCGGCGGCGGCGCAGCCGGGCCGATCGAACCGGTCGAGGACCCGTCCAACCCGACCGACGTCCAGGACCGGACGAGCTACGCCTACGCGTACGCCTACGACGGTGCCCGACCGCACGCCCCGACCAAGGTCGGTCCGGTCACCCATGCCTACGACGCCAACGGCAACCTGACGAGCACGGTCAACACGGCTGCCGACGACAAGCGCCGCCAGTACGTGTGGGACGAGGAGAACCGCCTCGTCTGCAACCAGGACACGGCGACCGGCACCCTCACACAGGACCCGGGCGGCTGCGCCGGCGCCACCGTCTCCTACGTCTACGACGACAAGGGCGACCGCGTCGTCAAACGGAGCGAGGACGGGCTCTCGCTGTACCCGAACCGGTACTACAGCGAACGCGACACCACCGGCTACAAGCACGTCTTCGTCGGCGACAGCCGCGTGACGACCAAGACCGTCGCCACCACCGGTCCCGAGGACGCCCAGCAGTTCTTCCACGCCGACCACATCGGCTCCTCCGGCTACGTCACCGACAAACAGGGCAAGGTCACCGAACACCTGGAGTACTTCCCGTACGGGGAGACCTGGGTGGAGGAACGGACCGGACAGGCGGACACGCCCTACCAGTTCACCGGCAAGGAACTCGACGAGGAGACCGGGCTCTACTACTACGGAGCCCGCTACTACAACCCGCGCACCCAGCTCTGGGCGAGCACCGACCCGGCGCTCCCCGACTACCTCGACGGGAGCATGGCGGGCGGCATCGCCGAGCCGCGCAACCTCGCCGCCTACACCTACGCCCACAACAACCCGGTCAAACTCACCGACCCGACCGGCAAGTGGCCGAAGATGCCGTCCTGGAAGACGATCGGGCACACCACCCTCGACGTCGTCGGCATGGTCCCGGTCGTCGGCGAGGTCGGCGACCTGGCCAACGCGGGCTGGTACGCCGCGGAAGGCGACTACGTCAACGCCGGCCTCTCCGCCGCCTCCGCCATCCCGGGCGCGGGCTACGCCGCGAACGCCGCCAAGTACGGCAACAAGGCGCTCGACGCCGCCCAGGCCGCCAAGACCGCCAACAACGCCGCCGACGCGGCAGCGACGGCGAAAGCGGCCGACACCGCCCCCGTCCCGAAGGCGGCAGACAGCCCTCCCGCACCCAAACCGGCCGACAGCGGATCCACGAAGGCCGCCGACAGCTGCGCCACCGGCAACAGCTTCACCCCGGACACCATGGTCGTGATGGCCGACGGCACCCCCAAGGCCATAGGCCAGGTCCGCAGCGGCGACGAGGTCACCGCCACCGACCCGGCGACCGGCGAAACCGGCCCGCGCACGGTCACCGCGCTCATCACCGGCGAGGGCGAGAAGAACCTGGTCGAAATCACCGTCACCACCCCCGGCGGCCAACCGGGCAAGGTCGTCGCGACGGACAACCACCCCTTCTGGACGCCCGAACTGGGCAAGTGGCTCTACGCCAAGGAACTCGCCCCCGGAATGCTCCTGCAGACCGGCACCGGCACATACACCCAGGTCACCGCCGTCCGCACGTGGCTCCAACACCAGCGAGTCAACAACCTCACGGTCGAAGACCTGCACACGTACTACGTGCTGGCGGGTAGCGCTCCGGTCCTGGTTCACAACTGTGAGTCCGTCGATCTCTATCGCGTTTCACCCAAAGAGCGTGGCACGAGTGAGCTCGACAACGGAGTCAACCCCGAGAACCATCCGCTTGATTTGGACGAGGGGCTCGATGGGTCTGCATACTTCGGCAACAAGCAGCGAGTCGAGGATTATGCATCTCAACATCCCGACACGCACGGTCAAGGATTCCAGGTGACTGCCCCGTCCCGATGGCTGAGGGAGAACGACATCGAGCCGATGGAAGATTTCCTCAACGAAGGGGCGGTCGAATACGCCATCCCGACGCACCTGTTCGACGAGTTCAACTCGTTCCCACGTGTTCCATGGAACCCTGGAGGCTGATGATGGACAGTTTGAGCGTGCGAGACTATTCGCTCATCGACTGTCGGGTGGCGAATCATCAGCACTACGGCCTGGTGGTTCGCACGATTGTGGGCGACATTCCGGGCTACGTCGATAGGTTTGCTCTGTCGGACGAGGACGTCACCCAGCAAGGTGACTGGCCCCCTCGAGGCGAGCGGCTGACTTGTGTGGTGCTGGGGCAGGCCAGGGGTGGCAGGCTTCGCCTGAGCTCCCGTCCCCGTGACATTGAACTCGCACGGTCGGTCGCTGATGTGCCGAACGCGCTCACCGCGTGGCGACTGGCGCGAGACGATGAGGATGGTGCGGACGGTCTGGCGGAGTTCTGGCGGTCGCCCGACGTCGTAGCTGTCTTGCGGTGGGCGTTGTGCCGCCCTGCGCACTCGGTAGATCATGCGCGAGCAACGGAAATTGTCGCCTCGGCTCCGGCAACAGTAAGGGATTCACTGCGGGAGGCGGGTCAACTTTCCCCCCATCCAAGACGCAAGGAACCCGGTGCGGATCGCCAGAGCTCGGATTGACCTCGGCATTGCGAGGGGAACATGTACAGCTCATGCCGATGTCGTGTCGGCCGGAGCCGGGTGATGCCGCAGTGGGCGGGTGGCGGGGTGGGGTGTCACCCGGTGTTCGCCGGGGATTTGTGGGGGCGGGGTTGTGGGCGGGGGCCCGTGGGGGGTTGTCCGCGGGGCGGGCGGGCGATTGACCGGGTTGCGCCGCCCCGGATATGTTGCGCGCCATGTACCGATCCGCGCTGCTGACGACACGAGGTCACGTCGACCTGAAGCGTGTCTGCTCCGCCGCGTGTCAGTGGTCCTGACCGTACGGCGACCGCGCGGATCCCTCGTCTTCGTCCTGCCCGCCGGCGGGCCCGGAGCCTGAACTCCCGCACCGTCCCCGTGTTCTGGTGAACAGCGCTCCCTCCGTGGAGCTTCCCGCACACGCCCCTGCCCGGAGCCGTCCGGCCGTCGTGTGCCACCGCACAGGACCTGGAAGGCCCCCGTGGACAGATCGAAGACCTCAGCTTCCCGCCTCGCCCCGCTGCGCCGGGCCGACATCCCGCCGGCCGGTGCGAACCCGCTGCGCAGGGCCTCCGGTACCGGAGCGGTGCTGGGCGCCGTCCTCGACCACGGTCCCGTCGCCCGGAGTACCATCGCCCGGCTCACCGGGCTCTCGCCCGCGTCGGTCAGCGGGCACTGCGGGGCGCTGCTGGACAGAGGGCTGGTCAGGGAGGGCCCGGAGACCGCGGGTCCCCGGGGGCTGGGCCGCCCGTTCATCCCCGTGGAGATCGACACCAGCCGGTTCCTCGTGGCCGGGGCGCACATCGCGGTACCCCACGTGACGCTCTCCCTGATGGACCTGACCGGGCGGATCGTCGCGGAGGAGCGCCGGCCCCACGAGGGCACCGAACCGGGGCGGGTGCTCGCCCGGGTGGCGGCCGGCCTGCCCCGGCTGCTGGCCGCGCACGGGTCGGGGAGGACGGCACTGGCCCTGGGCGTCGCCACCGGGCACTGGGTGGATCCCGAGGCCGGCACCGTGGTGCACCACCCCCAACTGGGCTGGCGGGGCGTGCCCGTACGGGACGAACTCGCCCGGGCGACCGGCGTGCCCGTGCACCTCGACAGTCATTCGCGGGCCCTCGCGCGAGCCGAGCAGCTCTTTGGTGACGCGGGCACCCGCGGCAGCGCCGTCGTGCTGTTCGTCGGCAACGTGGTCGACGCGGCGTTCGTCACCGCGGGCGCCGTGCACCAGGGACCGCGCTTCGGCGCGGGCAACGTGGCGCACCTGCCCGTGGGCACCGCCTCCGCCCGTGCCTGCTGTACCTGCGGTACGGCCGGCTGCCTCGAGTCGGAGGTCTCGGAGCCGGCCATGGTGCGCCGGGCCTCCGAACGCGGCCTGCCCGTCACCAGGTTCGCCGAGCTGCTGGACCTCGCCGTCGGCGGCGACCCCGTCGCGACCGAGCTGTTCCGGCAGCGGGCCAGGCTCACGGGCCGGGCGGCCGCGGTCCTGCTGGACATGTTCGACCCCGAGGTGCTGGTCGTGGTCGAACCGGGAACGGGCCGACTGCCCGCGTGCATGGACGAGTTGCGGGCCGAGGTGGAGGCGCGGTCCCTGGTGTGCGACGACGCCGCCCGGTCCGTCGTACCGAGCAGCTTCACGGGCTCGGTGCTCGCCACGGCGGGCGCGGCCGTCGCCCTGGGCGCCCTGCACGACGATCCGCTCGGTCCGTGGCCCGCACTGCCCGCCGTCTCCTGAAAGCGACTTAATTCAGAAAGTTGCATTGTTGACCCGGTCGTCTCCCGAAAGGGAGACTGGATTCATGAACAGTCCGCAGAGGAACCGACGGTACGCGCACCGCTCCTGTTGTTGTTGACACGAGAGCCGGCGGCGCTTCCACTGCCGTCATGACGCGCTGAGCCTTTCCTTTCGCGTACGTCTTCGCGTGGCATTCCCGAGCGCGACCGGTACGTCACCGGTAGATCACTGGTAGATCACCGGTACGTCGCCGGTCCGTGCTCTGCCGCGCCCATTTCCGCCGTGACCCCGTTCCTGCCGCCCTTTTCCGCACCGCCGTTTCCGGCGCGTGCCGCGCAACGGCAGCGACGCACGGCACCATTCACCTTGGGGGAACATTGAGCATTTCCTTGTCCTCGCACCCGGCGGCGGACCTGGTCGAGCCGGCCCGCTTCAAGCAGGTCTTCCGCGCCTACCCGGGCGGAGTCGTGGTGGTCACGGCCGACTCCGGGGCGGGCCCGGTCGGCTTCACGGCCACGTCCCTGGCCTCGGTATCGCTCGACCCGCCCCTCGTCTCCTTCGGCATCGCGAAGAGCTCCTCTTCGTGGCCGCACCTGGAGCGGGCCGAGTCGGTCGTCGTCAACTTCCTCGACTCCGCCCAGGAGGACCTGGCCAGGCGCTTCGCGACCAGCGGCATCGACCGCTTCGCCGCCCCGACCCGATGGCACCGGCTGCCCGGGGGCGAGCCGGCCCTCGACGGGGTCACGGGCCGGCTCCGCCTCGCGGTCGAACAGCTCGTGCCCGCAGGAGACGCGCACATCGTCGTGGCCCGCGTCGTCGAGGCCTGGCAGGCCGAGGACGGCCGGCCCCTGCTCTTCCACAACGGCTCCTACCAGTCCCTGTGAACCCCGGCGACCGGCGCATCCCCGTCATGAGAACAGGAACGTCCATGCCCTCCCGCACTTCCCCGCCCCCGTTGGCGCGCAGAGGATTCCTCACGCTCGCCGGCAGCGCTCTCCTGGCCGCCGCCGGATGCGCCCCCCAGACCACGAACGCCGCCCATTCCGGACCCGTGGGCGAGCTGCCCACCGGACCGCCGCCCGCCGGCACCTCCCTGGCCGTGGCCGTGCGGACCTCACAGATCCAACTGGCCACGTCCGGACTCGACAAGAACCTTCCCTTCAAAGTCTCCTCGTGGGTCAACCTCAACGCGGGCCCCGACATCATCCAGGGATTCCGGGCCCGCTCGATCGATATCGCGAGCAATGCGGGAATCCCGCCGATCCAGGCCGAGGCCATCGGTGTGAAGGCCCGGATCGTCGCCGTGCAGGAACGCCCCAAGCCCACCTACACGTTCGCCACCGCGCCCGGCTCGTCCATCAAGGCCGCGGAGGAGTTCAAGGGCAAGAAGATCGCCTTCTCCCAGGGGCAGGCCCAGGGCGTGGTCGTCCTGCGGGCCCTGAAGAAGGCCGGGCTCGCCCACTCAGACGTCCAGCTCGTGGCGCTGCCGAGCACGCAGTTCCTCACCGCGCTCCAGTCGAAGCAGGTCGACGTCGCACCCCTGGGCGAGCCGACCCTGACCAAGTACCTGACCCAGTACGGGAAGGACGGCGCCCGCGGCATACCGACCGAGGTCGTCGACCTGCTCACCGTCCTGTGGGCGCCGCTGGAGGTCCTGAACGACCCGGCGAAGGCGGCCGCCGTACGCGGCTACGTCACGCTCTGGGCGCAGGGCGTGGCCTGGGCGTGGGACAACTCCGACCAGTGGATCGACGCGTACTACGTCAAGGACCAGGGCGTCAGCGCGGCCGACGGGCGGCGCATCGTCGACTCCCTGGCGAAGCCCCGCTTTCCGGCGAACTGGGACAACGCCATCGCGTGGGAGCAGGAGACCGCGGACCTGATGGCGGAAGGCGGCTTCGTGCCGAAGATCGACGCCAAGTCCCTGTTCGACCGGCGCTTCGAGGGCCTCGCGGCGGCGGCCGTCCCGGCCGGATTCCGGGAGGGGGCATGAGCGAGGCACTGACGGACCTGCGCGTGCAGACGGCGGCCCCAGGGGCCCTGGCGGACCGCCCCGGGCCGGTGATCGGAGAGACCGGCACCAGCACCGACACCGTCACCGACACCAACACCAACACCAACACCAGCACCAGCACCGGCAAGACCGGTCCCGTAGCGGAGCCCCCGTCCCGGCGCCCCGGACGCCGGCGCCCCGTCGGCCGCAAGGCCCGGCGGCTGGGACCCGGCCGCGGCGTCCCCTTCGGCCGGCTGCTGGGGCCCGCGCTGCTCATCGCCGTCTGGTGGGCGGCGTCCGCCGCCGGCTTCCTCGACCCCCGCATCCTCTCCGGCCCCGGCACGGTGATCGCCACCGCGGGCGATCTCGTGGCGAACGGCCGGCTGCAGGGCAACCTGCTCATCTCGCTCCAACGCGCGGCCCTCGGACTGCTGTTCGGAGTCCTGACGGGTGTCGCGGCCGCCGTGATCGCCGGACTCAGCCGCACCGGCGAGTACCTCGTCGACGGGCCGCTCCAGATCAAGCGCGCCATCCCCTCGCTGGCGATGCTGCCCCTGCTCATCCTCTGGCTCGGCATCGGCGAGCAGATGAAGGTCACCGTCATCGCCCTCGGCGTCGCGGTGAACATGTACATCAACACCTACGCCTCGCTCACCAGCATCGACAACCGTCACGTCGAACTCGCCGAGGTGCTGGGGCTGAGCCGGTGGCGGTTCCTGCGCAAGGTGGTCCTCCCGGGCTCCCTGCCCGGATTCTTCGTCGGACTGCGGCTCGGCGTCACCTCGGCCTGGCTGGGCCTGATCGTCGTCGAGCAGATCAACGCCACCAGCGGCATCGGCTACATGATGTTCCAAGCCCAGCAGTACGCGCAGTCCGACGTGATCATCGTCGGTCTGGTGGCCTACGGGATCTTCGGCTTCTCCTCCGACGCACTGGTGCGCGCCATCGAACGGAGGGCCCTGTCATGGCGGCGCACGCTGGCGGGCTGACCGCCGGGCCCGGTACCCGGGTACGGGACCTCGCCCCCGCCGCGGTACGCACCCGCGGGCTGGTCCGCCGCTTCGGTGACCGGATCATCCTCAAGGAACTCGATCTCACCCTCGGCGCGGGTGAGTTCACGGCGCTCCTGGGCCGCAGTGGCTCCGGCAAGTCCACCCTGCTGCGCGCCGTGGCCGGCCTCGACCACGACGTCGAGGGAGCGGGCGAGCTGACCGTCCCCGACCGGGTCTCCCTCTCCTTCCAGGACTCCCGCCTGCTGCCCTGGCTGCGGGTCCTGGACAACGTCACCCTCGGACTGCGCGGACCGGGCGTCCGCGAACGCGGAGTCCGGGCCCTGGCGGAGGTCGGGCTCGCGGGCCGGGAGCGGGCCTGGTCCCACGAGCTGTCCGGCGGCGAACAGCAGCGTGCCGCCCTGGCCCGCGCCCTGGTCAGCGACCCCGAACTGCTGCTGGCCGACGAGCCGTTCGGCGCGCTCGACGCCCTGACCCGGATCCGCATGCACGGACTGCTGCGCGAACTCTACGAACGCCACCGTCCCGCCGTGCTCCTCGTCACCCACGACGTGGACGAGGCGGTGGAGCTCGCCGACCGCGTGCTCGTCCTGGACGAGGGCCGCATCTCCCTCGACCTCGCCGTAGACCTGCCCACCCCCCGGAGCCGGCGCCACCCCGGCTTCCAGGAGCACCGGGACACCCTGCTGGCCGCCCTCGGCGTATCGGAGCACCCGACGCCCACGCCCACGCCCACGCCCACCGCGGCCACCGACCACCACCAGAAGGACCACCCCGATGTCACGAACACCTGAGCGCAAGCCCCTCCACCTCAACGCCTTCCTGATGTCGGTGGGCCACCACGAGGCCTCGTGGCGGCTCCCCGAGAGCCCCGCCGACGGCGGCACCGGCATCGCGCACTACCAGAGCCTCGCCCGCATCGCCGAACGCGGCCTGCTCGACTCGGTGTTCCTCGCCGACAGCCCCGTCCTGCAGGGCGACCCCGGGCGCCGGCCCTCCAGCAAGCTGGAGCCGACCATCCTGCTGACCGCGCTGGCCGCGGTCACCAGCCGGATCGGGCTCATCGCCACCGCCTCCACCAGCTACAACGAACCCTTCAACCTGGCCCGGCGGTTCGCCTCCCTCGACCACGTCTCGAACGGCCGCGCCGGGTGGAACATCGTCACCACCGCCGGAGCCGAGGCCGCACGCAACTTCGGCCTCGACGACACCCCGCTGCACCACGAGCGCTACCGGCGCGCCGCCGAGTTCGTCGACGTCGCCACGAAGCTCTGGGACAGCTGGTCCGACGACGCCATCGTCGCGGACAAGGAGGCCGGCGTCCACACCCTGGCCGACCGGGTCCGCCCCATCGGGCACCGCGGCGAGTTCTTCCGCGTCGACGGCCCGCTCAACGTGGAGCGCTCCCCACAGGGGCACCCCCTCCTCGTCCAGGCCGGCTCCAGTGAGGACGGCAAGGACTTCGCGGCACGCTACGCGGAGGCGGTGTTCACCGCGCAGCAGACCCTCGAAGAGGCGACGGCCTTCTACAAGGACGTCAAACGGCGCGCCCTGGCCCTCGGCCGGGACCCGGACGGCATCAAGATCCTTCCGGGCATCGTCCCCGTCATCGCGGACACCGAGGCCGAGGCCCGCGAACTGGACGCCGAACTGGACCGGCTCATCGTCCCCGAGTACGCCAAGCGGCAGCTGGCCCTGCGCATCGGCATCGCCCCGGAGGCCCTCGACCTGGACTCGGAACTGCCCGGGGACATCCCCACCGAAGACGAGATCGAGGGGGCCAAGAGCCGCTACACCCTCGTCGTGGAACTGGCCCGCCGCGAACGGCTGACCGTACGGCAGCTGATCGGACGCCTCGGCGGAGGCCGCGGGCACCGCACCTTCGCGGGCACCGCCGAACAGGTCGCCGACACCATCGAGCACTGGTACGACAGCGGCGCCGCCGACGGCTTCAACATCATGCCGGCGATCCTGCCCTCCGGGCTGGAGCGCTTCGTCGACCAGGTGGTGCCGATCCTCCAGGAACGCGGCCTGTTCCGCACCGAGTACACCGGCACGACCCTGCGCGAGCACTACGGCCTCCCGCGCCCCGCCGGACACCCCTCCGACGGCCCCGCCGTGCCCGCCGGCCACCCCGGCACCGGCCTGGTGGAGGCCCGGTGACGGGCTGTCCCACCACCACGACGCAGCCGGCCGCCGCGCACGACGCGGCGGCCGGCCCCGCGGGCGGAGCACCGGCCGACGACTGGGCCCGGCGCCTCGTCGGCTACTGCCTGCGCCACCGCACCGACGTCCTGCTGGCCTTCGGAGCCGCGGCGGTGGCAGCGGTCGCCGCCGCCTGCCTGCCCCTCGTCCTGCGCCACGTGGTCGACGAGGTCGCCGCCGCGGACGGCGGCGCCCTGGCACCCTGGATCGTGCTCCTCGGCTCCCTCGGCGCGGTCCGCTTCGGGGCCTCCTTCGTACGCCGCTACCGCTCGGGGCGGCTCTCCCTCGCAGTCCAGTACGACCTGCGCAACGACGCCTTCGCCTCCCTGCTGCGGTTCGGCGGGCCCCAGCAGGACGGCCTGCGCACCGGAGAGGTCGTGAGCAGGTCCATCTCGGACATCACCCTCATCCAGACCCTGCTCCAGTTCCTGCCCAACCTCACGGGCAACGCGATGATGTTCTGCGTCTCCCTGGGCTTCATGGCCTGGCTCTCGCCGCTCCTCACCGTGGTCGCCCTGATCGTCGGGCCCGCCCTGTGGACGATCGCCCTGCACAGCCGCCGCACCCTCTTCCCGGCCAACTGGCACGCCCAGCAGGAGGCCGCCGAGGTGGCGTCCACCGTCGAGGCCACCGTCACCGGGGTGCGCGTCGTCAAGGGATTCGGCCAGGAACACCGCGAACTGCGCGGGCTGGAGGAACGGGTCCGCGCGCTCTTCGCCTCCCGGCTCCGCGTGGTCGCCTTCACCAGCCGCTACAACCCCGCGCTGCAAGCCGTACCGGCCCTGGGACAAGTGGCGGTGCTCGCCCTCGGCGGCTGGCTCGCCATCGACGGCCGGCTGTCCCTGGGCACCTTCCTCGCCTTCACCGCCTACCTCGGATCCCTCGTCACACCGGTGCGCCAGGTCGCCACCCTCCTCACCGTCTGGCAGCAGGCCCGGGCGGGCGCCGAACGCGTCCTGGAGATCATCGACGAAGCACCCGCGATCGACGACGCGCCCGGCGCACACCACCTCGGACCCGCCGCCCCGGCCCTGTCCTGGCACGGGGTGACCTTCGGCTACGGCGAGGCCGCGCCGCTGCTGTCCGGCTTCAGCCTGGACGTACGGCCGGGGGAGACGCTCGCCCTCGTCGGCCCGGCCGGCTGCGGCAAGTCGACGGTCGCAGCGCTCCTGCCCCGGTTCTACGACACCCGGTCGGGCACCGTGTCCGTCGGCGGCCACGACGTACGCGACCTCGCCCTGGCCTCCCTGCGGTCCCGGATCGGCTTCGTCTTCGAGGAGAGCCTCCTCCTGTCGGACTCGATCCGCTCCAACATCGCGTACGGGAGCCCGGACGCGACCGACGCGCAGATCCGCGAGGCGGCCCGGCTCGCCCGGGCCGACGAGTTCATCGACCGGCTCCCCGACGGATACGACACCGCCGTCGGCGAACAGGGACTGACGCTCTCCGGCGGCCAGCGCCAGCGGGTCGCCCTCGCCCGCGCCCTGCTCATCGACCCCGCCGTACTCGTCCTGGACGACGCCACCTCGGCCCTGGACGCCCGGGTCGAAGCGGAGATCCACACCGCCCTGGCGGAGGCCGGCCGGCGGCGCACCACGCTCATCGTGGCCCACCGGGAGTCGACCCTGGAACTCGCCGACCGCGTCGCGCTGATGGACGGCGGCCGGATCACCGACATCGGCACGCCGGACGAGCTGCGCGCCCGCTCGGCCCTCTTCCGGTCCCTGCTGTCCACCTCGCTCCGTCCCGACGACGCCGATGCCCCCGACGCGGGCGACGGAACCGCGCCCCCACTCGGCGTGCCGGTCGGCGGCGTCACCGCGGAGCTGTGGCGACGGCCGGACGGGGAAGGCCCCGTCCGCCACGAGGGCACCGCGGTACGCGCCGCGAACGCCCTCGCCGCAGCCGCGGCCTCCGGCCCCGGCCGGGGCGGACCCGGCAGCGGAGTACTCGGCTCCGCCCCGCCGTCCCCCGAACTCCTGGCCGCCCTGGAGAAGACCCCGATGCCCGCTGCCGAGCCCGGCGTCCCGCTCGCCCAGGCCGTGGCCGGAGACCCCGGCTTCCGCCTCGGCTCCCTGCTGCGCCCCTTCCGGATCCCGCTGCTCGGCGGGCTCCTGCTGGTCGCCGTGGACGCGCTCGCGCAGATCGCCGTACCCGTACTCGTCCGGCACGGCGTGGACAGCGGGGTCACCGGGCAGGCGAGGGGGGTCCTGCTGACGGCCGCCGCGGCCGCGGCGGCGGTCGTCGTCGCCAACTGGCTCCTCGGCATCGCCCAGGTCCTCACCACCGGGCGGACCGGCGAGCGGCTCCTCTACACCCTGCGGGTCAAGACGTACGCCCAGCTGCAGCGACTCGGCCTCGACTACTACGAGCGGGAACCGGCGGGCCGGATCATGACCCGGATGACCACCGACGTGGACGCCGTGTCGAACTTCCTCCAGACGGGCCTCATCACGGCCGTCGTCAGCCTGCTGACGGTCCTCGGCGTCCTGGTGTCCCTGCTGGTCATCGACGCGCAGCTCGCGCTGGTCCTGCTGGCCGCGCTGCCCCCGCTGATCCTCGCCACCGCCCTCTTCCGGCACTACTCGGTCCCCGCCTACCTGGAGGCCCGCGAGCAGATCAGCGCGGTCAACGCCTACCTCCAGGAGAACGTCGGAGCCGTGCGCATCACCCAGGCCTTCCGCCGGGAACGGCGCAACGCCGAGGACTTCGCGGCCCTCGCCCGGGCGTTCAGCACGTCCCGGCTGCGGGCGCAGCGGTACATGGGCACCTTCTTCCCCTTCGTGGAGTTCCTCGGCACGCTGTCCACGGCCGCCGTCCTCGCCGTCGGAGCCGGCCAGGTCGTCTCCGGCGGGCTGACCGCCGGCACCCTGATCGCGTTCCTGCTCTGCGTCGAGCTGTTCTTCGCCCCGATCCAGCAGCTGTCCCCGGTCTTCGACGGGTACCAGCAGGCGGTCATCGGCATGAACCGGCTGCGCAGCCTGATGCGCATGCCCGCCGGGACCCCGCCGGCCACCGCCCCGCTGCCCGTGAAGGCACTGCGCGGCGAGATCGAGTTCGACGAGGTGTCCTTCCACTACGCGGGCGGGTCCGACCGGAACGTGCTGCACGGCATCGGGCTGCGCATCGCCCCGGGCGAGACCGTCGCCCTCGTCGGGACCACGGGCGCGGGCAAGTCGACGGTGGTCAAACTGCTGGCCCGCTTCTACGATCCGGCCGCCGGGGCCGTCCGCGTCGACGGCCACGACCTGCGCGAACTCGATCTGACGGACTACCGGCGCCGGCTGGGCATCGTCCCGCAGGAGCCGCACCTCTTCGGCGGCACCGTCCGCGACGCCATCGCCTACGGACGCCCGGAGGCGACCGATGCGGAGGTGGAGGCCGCGGCCCGGGCCGTCGGAGCCCACGAGATGGTGGCCACGCTCGCGCACGGCTACCTCACGCAGATCGGGGAACGCGGCCGGGGCCTGTCCTCGGGCCAGCGCCAGCTGCTCGCCCTCGCCAGGGCCGAACTGGTCGACCCCGACATCCTGTTGCTCGACGAGGCCACCGCCTCGCTCGACCTCGCCACCGAACGGCGGGTCACCGCCGCCGTCGAGGCCCTCACCCGGCGCCGCACCACCGTGGTCGTGGCGCACCGCCTCACCACGGCCGCCCGCGCGGACCGGGTGGTGGTGCTCGACGCCGGGACCGTCGTGGAGACGGGCACTCACACCCAACTCCTGGCCGCGCAGGGCCCGTACCGGCGCCTGTGGGACGCCTACCGGCCGGGCGGGACGGACGTCCGTCAGCCGATTCCGGCTCCGGTCCCGGCCGGCACCCCTACCGACCACACCGACACCCATACCGATCAACTCGTCAACGGGAGCGCACGATGACCGAATACCGCCTGCTGGGACGCACCGGCGTCAAGGTGAGCCCGCTCGCCCTGGGCGCCATGATGTTCGGGGCTCGTGGCAACACCGACCACGACGACAGCGTCCGCATCATCCACCGGGCCCTCGACTCGGGCATCAACTTCGTCGACACGGCCGACGTGTACTCGGCGGGGGAGTCGGAGACCATCGTGGGCAAGGCGCTCGCCGGAGGCCGGCGGGACAACGTGGTGCTGGCCACCAAGTTCCACGGCAGCCTCGGCTCCGACCCCAACGAGCAGGGAAACAGCCGCCGTTGGATCATCCGTGAGGTGGAGAACAGCCTGCGCCGGCTCGGCACCGACTGGATCGACCTCTACCAGGTGCACCGGCCCGAGCCCGAGACCGACTTCGACGAGACGCTCGGCGCGCTCAGCGACCTCGTCCACCAGGGCAAGATCCGCTACATCGGCACGTCCACCTTCGAGCCCTCCGCGATCGTCGAGGGCCAGTGGCTCGCCGAGCGCCGCGGCCGCGAACGGGTGGTGACCGAGCAGCCCCCGTACTCGCTGCTCGCGCGCGGCATCGAGCGCGAGGTCCTGCCCGTCGCCCAGCAGTACGGGCTGGGCGTGCTCAGCTGGAGCCCGCTCGCAGGCGGCTGGCTGTCCGGCCGCTACCGCAAGGGTGCCGACCAGCCCACCTCCAGCCGGATCGACCGGCAGGCCGAGCGCTTCGACATCGCCGACCCCGGGAACGCGGCCAAGCTGGACGCTGCCGAGGCCCTGGCCCAGCTGGCGCAGGAGGCGGGACTGACCCTGGTGCAGCTCGCCCTGGCCTTCGTCCTGGAACACCCCGCCGTCACCTCGGCCATCATCGGACCGCGCACCTTCGAGCAGCTGGAGAGCCAGCTCGGCGCCGACGGGGTGCGGCTGAGCGCGGACGTGCTCGACCGCATCGACAAGATCGTGCCGCCCGGCACGAACCTGTCCGCCCGGGACGCCGGATACGTGGCTCCGGCGCTGTCCGACCCCCTCCTGCGCCGCCGCCCGCGCGGCTGACCGGACGGGCCGCCGGCCCCTCCCCCGAGGAGGACGGCGGCCCGCCGCGGTGCGCGGCGTCAGCGGCGGAGCACCTTGCGGGACAGCACGTTGCCGAGGAGCTGCGCCGACTGCACGAGGGCGATCAGCACGAGCACCGTCACCACCATCACCGAGGTGTCGAAGCGCAGGTAGCCGTAGGTCATCGCCAGGTTGCCGACGCCTCCGCCGCCGACCGTCCCCGCCACCGCCGAGAAGTCGATCAGCGCGACGAGCATGAAGGTCATGCCGAGGACCAGGGGGCCGAGCGCCTCCGGGACGAGGACCGTGAGCAGGATCCGCAGCGGGCTCGCGCCCATGGAGCGGGCCGCCTCGATCACGCCGGGTTCGACGGAGAGCAGGTTGGACTCCACGATGCGGGCGACCCCGAACGTCGCGACGACCGTCATCGGGAAGATCGCGGCGTTCGTGCCGATCATCGTGCCGACCACCCCGCGCGTGACCGGGGCGAGCGCGACGATCGCGATGATGAAGGGCACGGGCCGGATGATGTTGATGAACAGGCCCAGGACCGTGTGGACGATCCGGTTCGGCAGCACGCCGCCCTTGCGCGTGGCGTAGAGGGTGAGCCCCACCGCCAGTCCGCTGACGGTCGACAGGGCCAGGGTGATCAGCACCATGTAGACGGTCTCGCCGGTGGCGTCGAGGACCTTGGGCCAGAACGTGCTCCAGTCCGCCTTCACCGGACACCCGCTTCCGCACGGTCGGGGACGCGCAGCCCGGCGACGACGGCCCCGACCGCGGCGGCCTCGCCGCGCAGTTCCAGCGTCACACTGCCCAGGGGGCGTCCGCGCACCTCGGCGACGCCTCCGTGCACGAAGGTGAAGTCGACGCCGTGGACGCGCAGCAGCTCCGAGAGGCCGTCCAGGGCGGGGCTGGCGTCGACGACGGGCAGCGTGACCAGGCGGCCGGGGTGGCGGGCACGCAGCCGTTCCAGGAGTCCGGCGTCCGGCTCGGCGTGCTGTGCGGAGCGCACGAAGGCGGCGGTGGTCGCGTGGCGGGGCCGCGCGAAGACCTCGTACACCTCGCCGCTCTCGACCACCTTGCCGTCCTCCATGACCGCGACGCGGTCGCACAGGGTCCGTACGACCTCCATCTCGTGGGTGATGAGGAGGATCGTGACGCCCAGCTCGCGGTTGACCCGGCGCAGCAGGGCCAGTACCTCGCCGGTGGTCTGCGGATCGAGGGCGGAGGTCGCCTCGTCGCAGAGCAGGACCTTGGGGCGGGTGGCGAGCGCGCGGGCGATGCCGACGCGCTGGCGCTGGCCGCCCGAGAGCTGCTCGGGGTAGCGCTTGCCGTGGCCGGCGAGACCGACGAACTCCAGCGTCTCCTCGGCCCGGGCCCGGGCCGAGGAGCGGTCCATCCCGGCGAGGCGCAGCGGGTAGAGCACGTTGCCGAGGACGGTGCGCGAGCGGAAGAGGTTGAACTGCTGGAAGATCATGCCGATGTCGCGCCTGATGGGTCGCAGCCGGCGCTCGCCAAGGGAGGAGAGGTCCTGGCCGTTCAGCAGCACGCTGCCCGAGGTCGGCTCCTCCAGGCCGTTGACCAGGCGCAGCAGGGTGGACTTGCCCGCACCGCTGTGCCCGACGACGCCGAAGACGCTGCCCTCCTCGACGCCGAGGCTGACTCCGTCGACGGCGCGCGCTCCACCCGGGAACTCCTTCGCGACGTCGCGCAGTTCCACGGCGGCGGTCATCGCTTCAGCTGCTTCTGGATGCGGGCCACCTCGGCCTGCAGCTCGGCGGCGGGCAGCTCGACGTGGTGGGCGGTGCCGTTGCTGGTGCGGCGGACCTCGTCCTGCACCACCTCGGACGCGTAGAGCTTGACGATCTTCTGGTAGTCCGCGTTGTCCTTCTGGTCCGCGCGGGCGGCGATGACGTTGAGGTACGGGACGGACTGCGGTCCGGCGGGGTCGTCCTTGAAGAGCGCGGTGTCGGCCTTGATGCCGGCGAGCTCGGCGACGCCGTCGTTGATGATCGCGGCGTCCGTGTCCTTGAGGGTCCGGGGGGTCTGCTGGGCGTTGACCGCGGTGAGCTTGACGTGCTTGGGGTTGGCGGTGATGTCGTCGGGAGTGGCGAAGAGCCCGGCGTCCTCGCGCAGTTCGATGAGCTTGGCCTGTTCCAGTACGCGCAGCCCGCGCCCCTGGTTGGCGGGGTCGTTGGGCAGGGCTATCTCGGCCCGGTCGGGGAGGTCCGCGAGCTGCTTGTGCTTGCTGGAGTAGAGCCCGAGGGGGACCACCGTGGTCGCGGCGATGGGGGCGATGTCGGCCTTGTTCTCGGTGTTCGACTGGGCGAGGAAGACCAGGTGCTGGAAGGCGTTGAGCTCGATGTCACCCGCGCTGAGGGCCTTGTTGGGCAGCGAGTAGTCGTCGAACACCACCGTCTCCACGGTGAGGCCCTCCTTCTTCGCCTCCTTGGCGAGGACGTCCCACTCGGGGGAGTCGCCGGAGACGCCGACCCGGATGCGGTGGTCGTCCGGGCCTCCGGCGCCGCAGCCGGACAGGAGGAGCGTGAGGACGGCGGCGCTGGATGCGGCGAACAGGGTACGTCGACGCGGCAGTGCAGAAATCATTGTGTGATCCATGTGCAGAGAAAAGCCAAACGAAGGGATAGCTGGATCGTAGATCGAACTTGCCTCGTGACCTTCGAATGCGAGGTTCAATTCATGAATCTGCAATGAATGAATGGGTCGGGGTGGATGCGGCACCACGAACGCATGCCGCCGAGCGCGCGGCGCCGCATCCCGCGGGCACGGTCAGCCCACGAACTCCTCGTCCCCGTAGCGCACTTCCGCGGTGTTCCAGTCGACCCCGAGATCGGCCGCGAGCTTCCGGGCGAGGGGGAGGTCCGCCAGCGGGGCGATGAGGATCAGCCGCCCGCCGACGGTGACGGAGCCCCCGCCGAGCCGCTCGCGGGCCTCGGGGTCGGCGACGAGGGCGTCGTGCAGGCGGGTCGCGCTCACCCCCGGGGCCTGGATCTCCACGGCGTCGGTGTCCGGCGCGTTCCGGGGCAGGCAGCGGAACGTCAGCACCGACTCCTGGTGGTACTCCTTGCGGATGACGTCGGCGATGTGGCGCAGCCCCTCGGGGCCGACCCGGTTGACGTCGAACTCGCGCGAGCGCTCGTACGTGGTCTGCTTCAGCTCGTCGGACCAGAAGACCCCGTCCAGCAGGGTCGAGGAGCCGGGCTTCGCGCCGTGCGACCGGATGATGCCGCGGACCTCGCGGTCGAAGCGGTCCAGCCGGGTCTGCAGCCGGGGATCCGCCGGGTCCGTGATGACCGCCGTGTTGTTGGTGGCGAAGATCTCCGCCGTCGACGGGCAGCCCCGGGGCGGGGCCGGGCTCGCGTGTGCGGTCCCCGTGCCGGCGGATCCCAGCGCGAGGACCCCGATCGCGACCAGGACCCGTGCGTACCGCTGCCTCATGTTCCAACTCCCTTTCCGGAAAACGGTGGTGGTGTACCGGAACCTCACCGGTGGTCTACCGGTGACGGACCGGTGGCGGACGGATGTCCACGCCACCCCGGGCAAGGAGAACCCGATCGGCCCCGCAGGCGTCAGGAAGATCGCGAACGTTCACGTGATCGTCAAGAAATGCCCGCAGGCCCGGGCCGGGACCGGCTCGGGCCCGGGAAGGGCCCGAGCCGGTCCCGTCGCGGCTACCGCCAGACGACGGCGCGCCAGCGGACCGGCCAGCTCCGCGAACTGCCCACGTCGCCCGCGACGCTCCCGGCCGCGTTGATCGCGAGCGGCTGGGTCGTGTCGATGCCGGCGGGAAGGGGAAGGGCGGTGACCCGCCCCAGCGGGTCCCATGTCACGGCACGCTCGTCCGAGGTGCCGACGCCGGTGCCCGCGTCGTTGATCCCGTTGACGAAGACCCGGCCCGTGCCGGGCAGCACCGCGAGTTCGGTGGCGCGGTTCCCGTCCCACCGCACGGCGTGGTCCTTGACGTTCCCGACGACGACGTCGGCATTGTTGACGCTCACCGAACGCGCGCCGATCCCCTGCGACGGCAGTGCCTTGAACTTCTTCCCGCGCGGGGCACGGACGGCCTTCCACTCCTCGGCCCCGTCGGTCGCCAGACCGATCACCGTGCCGCGGTCGTTGATCGCGACCGGCTCGCTGTACGAGCCCCCGAGCGAGCCGAGATCGTGGACACGGCCCGCGGTGTCCCACCGTACGGCCCGGGTCTTCTCGCCCGGCACGAACACGTGGCCGGCGATCTCACCCCGTTCGTTGATCCCGGTGGCCACGCCCCCTTCCGCCTTCGGGGGCAGGCGCAGCAGGGTCGCCCGGCCGTCCGGGCCCCAGCGCACCGGGCGCGCACGAACGGCCGTCGACAGCCGCCCGACGGCTACGTGGGAGTCGTTGATGTCCTGGGCTTCGCCGTCGACGTAGCCCGGTGGTTCCTCCAGCCGGGTGAGGGCGCCCGACGCGTTCCACCGGGCTGCGTGCCGTACGCCGTCCGGCGTGGCGGTGAAGCCGGCCACGGTGCCGTCCTCGACCACCTTCACCGCCTGCCCGCCCGAACCTCCGGAGACGGCCTGCAGAGGGGTGAGGGAGCCGTCGGCGCCCCACCGCACGAGGTAACCGTCCTGGTTCTCGTCGAGCGAGAGCCCCACGACGTCCCCGGCGTCGTTCATCGCCTGGGCCGAACTACTGGAATGGCCTGCCAGGAGCGGCAGTTCGTACATCGAGACGGAGACGCCGGAGGGCGCGGAAGGCGCCACCATCACGGACAACATCGCGGAAACAACCACGGGTAACAAGAAGATCTCCCCTGTCTTCTCGGACTGACACGGCGCCGGACGCCCCCGTCCACCCCGTTGATCCCCCGGGCGACGGGAACGGCACGACGCCCGAGCCCTCCCCCGACCGCGAGGCGCAGAAACGCGGCCGAGGGACTCGGTGTGCGACGAGGCCGGGCCGGTCTACCCGCCGATGCCCACCGGACGGGCGACGGCTGCCTCGGAGCGGGCGGTCGCGGGGCGCCTGCCGCGCCGGTCGGCGAGCAGCGCGAGGGCGATGCCGCTGCCGGTCCAGACCGCCAGGGTGAGGGCCGGGAGCCCCGCGCCGGAGCCGTCGAAGAAGGCGTTGGCGCGCAGGAGGCTGCCGGAGGCGCCCGGGGGGAGGAGCTGGCCGAGGGCGGCCCAGCCGGTGGGGAGCCAGTGGGGTCCGGTGGCAAGGCCCGAGAGCGGGTTGCCCAGGAGCATCATCAGTGCGCCGCCGAGGGCGAATCCGGCCATGCCGAGGAGGGCCTGAAGGCCCAGGAGGGTGGTGGACAGGGCGGCGGTGCCTAGGGCGAGGCCGAGGGCGGTGAGCCAGTAGTTCCCGTCGACGGAGTGGGTGGCGAACTGGAGGACGGCGGCGATGGCGGCGCCCGCCACCAGGGAGAACAGCAGGGCTCCCGCGATGCGGGTGCGCAGTCCGCGGTGTCCGGGGAAGACGCTGCCGAGGATGAGGGCGGGAAAGATCCCGCCGAAGATCATGGGCAGGAGCGCGGCGGTCATTCCGGCGCCGCGGGGGTCGTCCTCGGTGAAGGGCGCGAGGTCGTGGACGGTGGCCCGGGTGCCCTGCTGGGCGGCAACGCCGTCGCCCAGTGCGGTGAGGGCGCTGGTGGCCGAGGGGCCGCCCGCGGTGGCCGTGTAGACGTCGATGCGGTGGGCGGTGACGGCGAGGCCGCCGGCTATGTCCCGGTCCTCCACCGCTTCGCGAAGGGCGGCCGGACTCGGGTAGCGGCGGACGTCCCAGGCTTCGCCGTCGGCGCTCTGCCGGAGGGCCTCCGGGACCCCGTCCGAGCCGGTGACGCCGATGGGGACGCGGTGCGGGCCGCTGTGGAGCGAGGGCAGCGCGAAGGCGCACAGCATGGTGGTGATCAGGGCTGCCAGGCCGAGGACGACCAGGGTCAGCTTGCGTCCCGTGGCGGAAGGGGTGCGGTTCGGCATCGTGGGTCTTTCCCGTCCGGGGCTCAGGCCTGGGCGGCCGCGGCGGCGACGATCCAGTTCCGGAACTCGACGGCGTAGTGCCGCAGGTGGTGCTCCAGGACCTCGTCCGGGCACGTGACGGGGAAGTAGACCGTCAGGTTCGAGGTGAAGCCGTCGGCGGTGTCGCCGAACTGGATCAGCGCCCGCCCGACGACGGTGCCGTCGGCCAGGAAGAGGTTCGAGGACATCTTGCGCGGGAAGTCCGACTCCGGGAGGAGCTCGGCCGCGTCCTTGGCCCAGTCCAGCGCGTCGGTGCCCCAGCCGCCCATGTAGAAGTCGGCCACGTGCGGGCCGATGTTCTCCACCACGCGCGCGCCGATCTCGTCGGTGCCCATCACGTAGTGCTCGGGGTGCGCCGCGAGGAGCACGCGCTCGTCACCGGCGAACGCCTTGTCCATCCAGGCCAGGAAGGCGCCCGAGGTCAGGCCCTTCGTCGCGAGCACGGTGGTGCCCCCCTTGAAGGCGCCGCCGGAGGTGCGGGCGCTCTCGCGCAGGAAGGCGTTGCCCTCCTCGATGTCCGCGGCCAGGAGGTCGAGGAGCCCCTGGCGGCCCAGCAGCGTCCGGAAGCGGTCCACTGCGCGGCGGGCGTAGAAGAGCTCGAAGTCGTCGATGCTCCCGGCGCCGGCGGGGCCGGCCTCAAGGGCCACGGTCACGGGCTGGGGAGTCTGGATGTCGGTCATGGTCGCACCTCCGATAGGATGTGAATGTGAATTCACGTTCACATTGCGAGGATACGCCGAGGAGTGCACCGGTTGTCAAAAAGCCCTGTTGAGAGCGGTGCGGATACCATGCGGGACATGAGCGAGCAGTCGGAACGGCCGGCGGCCTACCGGGAACCCCAGCAGGCCCGCAGTGCCGCGACCCTGGCCCGCGTCCTGAGGGCGGCCGAGGAGATCGCCTCCACCTCCGGCCTGGAGGAGATGACGATCGCAGGCGTCGCCCAGCGCGCCGGCGTCGCCGTCGGGACGATCTACCGCCGCTTCGAGGACAAGGACCAGCTGATCGGCGCCCTGACCGAGCGGATGCTGGAACGCCGCGAGGAGTACGTCGCCGAGCGGCTGCGCGCGGCCCCGCCCTCGCTCCCGGGCGTCATGGACGCGTACGTGCACGCCCTGCTGCAGTCCTTCGCCGACAGCAGCAGCCTCTTCCCCGAACTGCTGCGCACGCGCGGGACCAGGTCGCTGGACCGCGGGGCCCGCACCATCACCGAACTCCACCGCCTCCTGCTCGACGCGGCAAGCCCCTACACCGGCCAGATCCGCCGCTCCGACCCACAACAGGCACTCGACACCGCGGCCCGCGCCATCCTCGGCGCCTGCTTCCACAACTCCGTACGCCCCGATGCCGCCACCGGCGAAGCGGCCAGACACCGGTACGCCGAAGAGCTCGGCGACATGGCGATCGCCTACCTCCTCACCCCGGACCGGCGCCGCAGCGCCGACACCTGACCCGAGCGCGCCGCCGGTCGGAGCTCCAGGGGCGCACCACCCCGTACCCGTCCCGGCTAGGCCGTCTCTTTCGGATCTTGCCGGGCCCGCGACGCCTGGCACCGCACCTGGCCGCACTGCCGAGGCGACCACGTACGCCCAGTACGCGAACGCCCCGACAGCACGGCCAGGCACGGCACCAGACGCCGCGTGCTCGGCCGACAAGATCCGAAAGAGACGACCTAAGGCCCCGGGTGGGACATGAGCAGATCCGGACGAGGGGAGGAGCGTGGCGCCGAACCGAATCGGGCCGGCCGCTGCGAAAACGCGCTTCCTGATGACCGTACGTACGGCCATGGAACGGCAGGTGATCAGGCCGGGGCGTTGGGGCGGCGGATGTCCTCCGGGTAGGCCGTGGAGCGTACGGCGTCCTCGTAGCTGATGGTGCCCGCCGCGACGAGGGCGTTGATGCCGGTCTCCAGGGTCTGCATGCCGTCGCGGTGGCCCGTCGCGATCATGTTGCGGATCTGGCGGGTCTTGCCCTCGCGGATCAGGTTGCGGATCGCCGACGTGCCCACCAGCACCTCGAAGGCGGGCACCCGGCCCCCGCCGGTCCGGGGGATGAGCGTCTGGTTGAGGATGCCGACCAGGGTCTGCGCCAACTGCAGCCGGATCTGAGGCTGTTGCTCGGACGGGAACGCGTCGACGATGCGGTCCATCGTCTGCGAGGTGTCGTTGGTGTGCAGGGTGGCGAACACCAGGTGCCCGGTCTCGGCGATGGTCAGGGCCGCGGAGATGCTCTCCGGGTCGCGCATCTCGCCGAGGAGCAGGACGTCGGGATCCTCGCGCAGCGCCGAGCGCAGCGCGGCGGGGAACGAGTCGGTGTCGGTGCCGACCTCGCGCTGGCTGACCGCCGAGCGCTTGTGCCGGTGCAGGTACTCGATCGGGTCCTCGATGGTGAGGATGTGCACCGACCGGTGCGTGTTGACGTGGTCGAGGAGCGCCGCCAGGCTCGTCGACTTCCCCGAGCCGGTCGGCCCGGTGACCAGCACGAACCCGCGCGGCAGGCCCGCCCACCCGACGACGACCGGGGGGAGCCCGAGCTGCTCGTACGAGGGCACGTCGTACGGGATGATCCGCAGGGCCAGCGCCGACGCGCCGCGCTGCACGAAGGCGTTCCCGCGCAACCGGGCCTTCTCCCCCCAGCTGAACGCGAAGTCGACCTGCTTCTCCTGGCGGAAGCGTTCGGTGAGCTCCTTGCCCAGCACCCCGGTCACCAGGTGATCGGCCTCCGGCTCGGTCAGCGCGGCCCCCTCGACCGGTCGCAGGGCGCCGTCGACGCGGAGGAACGGCGCCGACCCGGCGGTGAGCAGCAGGTCGCTGCCGCCCCGCTCCCAGAGCTCACCGAGCAGGTGGTCGATGACTGCGGAACTCGGCCCGGACATGCTGGTCTCCAAGGTGGTGTCTGTGCTCATGGCAGGACCGTCCACTGCTTGACGGTGCCCGCGTGGCCGTCGAAGGCCACGGAGGCCCGGACGAGGGGGTTGGCCAGCAGGTCGATCCGGGTGCCGGTCAGGCGCTCGGTCGCGCCGCCGCTCCCGGCGCTGACGGCGTAGGTCACGGTCAGCCCGGCCAGCTGGGAGGCCTGGGTCAGGCCGCACGCCGCCAGGTCGATGCGGTCGGTCACCGGGCCGCTCGACCCGGGCCGGACCGGCACGTCCAGGGCGTGCTCGGCGCCGGTGCAGGTACTGCCGGGGAAGTCCACCGATACCTTCACCGACTCCACGTCGCCGTCGTCGTGGTGCGCCACCTGCAGGACTACGTGGTCCAGCGGTCCGGTCGCGGCCGGTGCCGGTGCCGGCGGGGCGTAGCCGCCGAACGTGACGGAGGCCCTGCCGCCGCCGGGGACGGTGGCGTCCGTGACGTCGACGGGCGCGCCGGGCGCCGGGGGAGTGAACCCGGTGAGCGCGGTGACCGACGCCGGTCTCGCGCTCACGGCCGGGTAGGCCGTGAACAGCACCGGCTCCGGTGGGATGCCGATCACGGGGCGGAGGTATCCGGCGGCCGGGCTGATGCCGAGGGCGATCGTCCGGGCGATGATGCCGCGGGTGACGACCTGCGAGCCGACCTGGCTCATGGACAGGTCGACGGCCGCGGTAGGCGCGTAGACGGTGCCGTTGATCAGGAGGCGGCTGTGATCGCCCGCCCTGTCGGCGCCGTCGGTCGACTTCAGCACCGCGCAACCGCTGCCCTCGGTGAGGCACCCGGACAGCGCCCTGATGGACGGGGCCCGGAACACGATGCCGAGCTCGACGCCGTCGAGCCGGTCGGCGGCGCCGGTACTTCCCGCGCCCGACTTCACCGCATAGTCGACGAGGAGCTTGGCCACCTGGTCTTCCCTGGTGACCCCGCAGGCGCCGAGGTCGACCACGTCGACACCGAGTGCCCCTGCATGGCTGGCCAGGGGGTGGTTCGCGTCGCAGGCGGTGCCGGTGCCGGAGACGGCCAGCGAGGCCGTGGGCGGCGCCGCCGCCGGCGAGGGCGGTGTCGTCGGCGCAGGCGGTTCCGGGGTGGTGTCGTCGTCCTGGTGCGCCACGCGCAGCACGACCTTGTCGATCACCGACCCTGCCGGCAGGGCCGGCGTCGCGAACGCGCCGAGCCGGATCGACGCGGACGGGGTGGCCGCGGCCAGGGTCGCGTTCGCGGTGGCGCCGTCGATCGCCTGCGCGTTCGCCGGGGCGAGGAACGCCGCGGAGGCGGGCGCCGCGGTGCTGATGGCCGTGGTGGGCCGCACGGGGAGCGGGGACCGGTGGACCAGCTCCAGGGCGACTCCGTCGAGCTGAGCGGTGGCGCCGGTGCTGCCGGCGCCGAGGGCGGCGGTGTAGGTCACGACCAGGCCGGTCAGCTGGGCGGGGTCGGTGAGCCCGCAGGCGGCGACCAGGTCCACGGTGTCGGTGGCCAGGGAGTCCTGGTGCGTCGCGAGCTTCTCCGGGGTGCAGGGGCGGGGCAAGCCGGGCCCGGTCAGGGTGACCGAGACCGCCGGCGGCGGTCCTCCGGCCGTCCCGGGATCCTCGCGGTGCGCGATGTGCAGCCGAGCCCCGTCCAGGACCGAACCGGGCGCCGCCGCAGGGGCTTCGTAGCCGCCGAGGACGATGGCGGCCGTCGGCGTGGTGACCGGGCCGAGCGTGGCGCGGGCCGTGGCGGAGCCGTCGATCGCCTTGGCGTCGGCCGCGCGGACGAACGTCGTGGACTCCGCGCTCGTCGCCGGACGGGGCGGCGGCAGGTCGTAGACGACCTCGAGCCACATGCCGTCCAGGGCAAGGGCGCCCGCGGCGCCGTCCACCTTCAGCCCGGCGGCGTAGGTGGCGGTCAGGCCGGTCAGCTGTGCGGGGTCCGTGACCCCGCACGCCTTCAGGTCGACACGGTCGTCGCCCGGGGTGGCCCGCGCGGTGAGCGGCAGGTTGGTGCACCCGCCTCCGCCGCCCGCGGGGGAGACGTTGATCCTGGGCGTCGCCGCGTCACCGGTCTCCTGGTGGGCCACGCGCAGCACGGCGGACACGATCGTCGAGCCCTGCGGCACGGGCGGCCGGCCGAATCCGTCCAGGGTGATCGACGCGGACCGGGCCGCCGCGGTCAGACCGGCGCCGGCCACCAGCGGGGCCGGCTGTTCGCCGATCTCCAGGGCGTTGTCGGGACCGGTACCGGGAGCGGTGAACCCGGTCGATGCACTCACGGCGGTCGGCTTGAACGTGGTCGGCGTGCGGTACGAGACCTCCAGCCAGATGCCGTCCAGGCGCTCCGTAGCAGTGGCGCCGCCGGTGTCCAGGCCGGCGGTGTAGGTCACTGACAGTCCGCCGAACCGAGCCGGGTCGGTGAGCCCGCACGCGCCCAGCAGGTCGATCGGGGGATCCGAGGCGAGCGCCGCGTGCCGGGGCAGCTCGTCGGTGCGGCAGGTGTCCGCTCCGACGGCCGTGGTGACCTTCACCGCGCCGGGGGCCTTCAGGTCGCCGTCGTCCGCGTGCTGGACGTGCAGCGTCGCGCCGGTGACGACCGAGCCGGGCGCCACCCGCGGGGTGAAGCCGGCGAGCTGCACCGAGGCCGACCGGCGTTTCGCCGGGTCGAGGACCGCGTCGGCCGTGCAGCCCGCGGTTCCCGTCGGCTGCGCACATCCGGGCAGGGTCGGCCGTTCGCCACCGGTCAGGGCATGGCCCGGGTTGGCGAAGCCGGAGTTCGTGACCACCGCGGTCGGCCTCAGGGTGTGCGAGGGCTTCGGCGGCTGGACCCCGTACACCGCCACGTGCTGCGCGTCCGGGGTCACCGGGGCGCACAGTTCGACGTGTCCACGGTCCACCTGGAACCGGCTGCCGCCGCCCATCATGACCTCTACGCCTTCGGGCCGCGTCTTGTCGCAACCGTCCGGGCTGGGGATCTTCGGGCGGGCAGCGGCTCCGGGGTCCCAGCCCGCCTGGGTGCCGCCGACCACGCTGACCGTGGGATCGTCGACCGTCCAGACCGCGGTGGCGGCGTTGGCGGCGGCGCCGGTGAAGGTGAAGTCGAAGTAGTAGACACCCGGCTGGAGCCACACGACGACGCCGGGGCACTCACCCCCGGTGAGGCGGGTGAGGGCGCGGGCGTCGTCGTAGTACCCGGGCTGCAGGCGCACCAGCCAGGCACCGGCGGCGGGGCACGCGGGCACCGCCCGCCGGACCGGGACGGCCGTCGCGGGCGGGGTGTAGTCCGGGTCGGCGCCCACGACCGCGTCGGCGGGTGCCGGCGGGGTGTTGTTGGCGCAGGCGCGCACGTACGGAGCCTGGTTCGAGGACAGTTGGGTCTGCGACACGGCACCGGAGCAGTTGCCGACGGCGGACACGTCGCCCGACACCACCATAGAGCCGCCGGAGCCGGTGGTGATGTTCGAGCGGGAGAACACGCTGCCCTGCACGCGCAGGCCGCGCGTGGTCACGCTGATGCCGTCCGCCGCCGCCTGGCCCAGGCTGAGCAGGGCGTCCTGTGGCTGGGTCGCGCGCGTGGCCGCGGGAGACGCGTTGAGGGGGTCGCAATGGACGATCATCTGCCGCCCGTTGATCGGCGGGGCGGTGTAGTCGGCGCAGGGGTTGCCCTGCGAGAAGTTCTTGATTGCGAGCTGCGTGGCACCGTCCGCGCTGTAGTCCCGCTTGCCCTGGTCGGCGTACGCGTTCGCGGCCCTCAGCCCGGTGCCGGCGAAGGACAGGACCGACACGGCGACAAGGCTGAAGACGACGATGAAGGCCAGCGCCAGGATCAGCGTCGCGCCCTGTTCGTCTCGGCGCAGACGGCCGTTGCCGCGCAGGGGGCGCGGAGTCAGACGGCGCGGATTCAGGCGGTGCGGTTCCGGACGGCGTGGATCCGGGCGGCGCCGATTCAGGCGGCCCGTCATGACGCGCTCGATCGTCGGACTGCGGTGAGGGCCGTCGCGGGTGCGGCGGGGGCGCTCTGCACGGTCAGCGTTACCTCCATGGGCGAGGTGCACGAGGTCTCGGCACCGCAGGTCAGAGTCACCGGATCGGGCGATGAGGTGGCGTCGAAGCGGCCCAGCACCGTGGTGACGACGCCTCCGTCGGTGCACTTCACCCGGGTGAGGGAGCCCGTCGGCTTGTCGTAGGCGTAGACGATGTCGGTGCCGGGCCGGCCCAGGTGGACGATCACCTCGGCAACCCCGCATGCGGGTTCGGTGGTGACGCTGTCGGCGCTCCGCACGTCGCCGTAGAAGTAGCGGTTGAGGGTTCCCGCCGCGCTGGTGGCGGCCACCCGCTTCTCGGTGCCGACCATGAACCGCAGTCCGAGGATGATCGCCTGGGGCAGCAGTGCCCCGATGATCCCCAGGATGACGATGGTGACCAGCAACTCGGTCAGGGTGAACCCCGCCTCCGACTCCGAGCTCGACTCTGACCTCAACTCCGGGCGCCCGGTTGGCTGTTGTGTCGTCATGACAGCATCGCCTCCCGCTTGACCACTTCGAGGGTCACGTCCCTGACGGGGCGCGGACCGGTCGAGTGCACGGTGAGCGTGATCTTCTGCACTCCGGTGTCGGCCGTCGGGCAGGCCCGGCCGAACGCACCCACCCCGTCCCAGTACTCGACCTCGACGGTCACGGTGTACCCGGCCGGTGGCGCCGGAGTCTCGTAGCCGCCGGCGCAGGACACGTACGGGGCGCCGACGACCTTCTCGGCGGCGCTGCGGACGACCGAGTCGGCGCTGGTCACCTTCTGCTGAGTGACCGAGCTGATCATCGCGGTGCCCATGCCCCCGAGGATGGCCACGAAGGCAACGCCTATGAGCACGACGGCGACGAGCACCTCGATCAGGGTCTCGCCCTCTTCGCCGCGGTGGCGCCACGGGTGGCGCCGCGGGCGGTGTGCGGGGCCGGTCACTGGACGTTGACCTGGTTGAAGACGCCGTAGATCGCCGAGAGGAGGGCGACGGCCACGAACCCCACGACGACCCCGACCATGATGACCATGGCAGGCTCGAACAGGCTGGTCAGCCGCTTGAGTTTGTGCTGCAGTTCCTTCTCGTAGAACTCCGACACGTTTTCGAGCTGGTCGTCGAGGGTTCCGGTCTCTTCCCCCACGCGCATCATCTGGGTGACCGCGCCGGGAAACAGCTTGGTCCGGGCGATCGGCCGGGACATGCCGCCACCTTCGAGCATCTCCGTCCGGGCCGTCGCGATGGACCGTTCGTACACCCGGTTGTTGGCGCCCGAGCTGGCCAGGTTGAGCGCCTCCGGGATGGGGACGCCGGCCTTGATCATCGAGGTCAGGATGCGGCAGAACCGTTCGATGACCATGTAGCGGACCACGTCGCCGACCACCGGCATCGCCAGCAGGAAACGGTCGCGCAGGAGCCGTCCGCGCTCGGTCCGCAATCCGGCGATCACCGCAATGACGAGCACGAGGAGCACGCCGGCGATGACCGGGTACCACGCCGTGACGAAGTCGGTGAAGCCCAGCAGGATCCTTGTCGGTAGCGGCAGTTCCGCGTTGAAGGACTCGAAGAACACCTTGAAGCGGGGCAGTACGAACAGGACGAGGACGAGGACGACCGCGAGGGCCAGACCCATCACCAGGCCCGGATAGGTCAGGGCGGAGCGGATGCTGCGCCGGGCCTCGACGTCGCGCTCGATGTAGCGCCCCAACTGAGCCATCACCACGTCGAGTTCACCGGTGGCCTCGGCAGAGCGGAGGACGGAGACGTAGAACGCCGGGAGCGCCTTCGAGTGAGTGGCCATCGCGCCGGCGAAGCTTTCGCCGAACCGCAGCGAGTCCATGACGTCGACGAGCACCTGGCCCAGCTTCTTGTCCTTGGTCTCGGCGCGGATGATCTCCAGGGCGTCCAGGATGGGCACGCCGGCCTTGATGAAGGCGGCCATCTGGCGGGAGAAGTTGCTCAGTTCGACCAGGTCGACCTTGGCCGCGGTGAGTTCGAGCTGGAGCAGGTTGCGGCCCTCGGCCTTGACCGACTGCACCTCGTAGCCCTGCCGGGTCAGGCTCTCGGTCACGCCGTCGACGCTGGAGCCCTTGAGCACACCGGTGGCGCGCTTCCCGTCCGGGCCGACCGCGACGTACTTGAAGGTGGCCATGCCGGTTTTCTCCTGGGTTCCAGTGTCAGCGGTCAGCGTCGTCGGGTCGTCGGGTCGGCAGGTCGTCGGTTCGGCGGTTTTCGAGTGCGGTTTTCGAGTGCGGTGTTCGGGTACGGCCTAGACCACGTACACGCTGGACATGATCTCGGCGATGGTGGTGACGCCCTCCTCCACGAGACGGACGCCTCCGTCCAGGAGGCTGTCCATGTGCTCCTCGCGGGCGGTCCTGCGCAGGCTGTCGATCGACGCGTTCTCGACGAGCAGCCGCTTGACCGCGTCGCTCATCACGAGCAGTTCGAAGACGCCGATCCGGTCCTGGTAGCCGGTCCGGGAGCAGAAGTTGCAGCCCCGGCCCTGCCAGAACTCGGCGTCGGTCGACCCGCCGGCCTTGGCGAAGAAGGCCAGTTCGTCCACGCCCGGCCGGTAGGGCTCGCGGCACTGGTCGCAGATCCGCCGCACCAGTCGCTGGCTGACCACCCCGGAGACCGTGGAGGTGATCAGGAACGGTTCGATGCCCATGTCGGCGAACCGGTGCAGCGCGGAGCAGGCGTCGCCGGCGTGGATGGACGAGAGGACGAAGTGGCCGGTGAGCGCGGACTCGACCGCGATCCGTGCCGTCTCGGCGTCCCGGATCTCGCCGATCAGGATCACGTCGGGGTCCTGCCGGAGGATCGAGCGGAGCCCGGTCGCGAACGAGATGCCCGCCTGGTCGTTGATCTGGATCTGGTTGACCGAGGGGAACACGTACTCCACCGGGTCTTCGATGGTGGTGATGTTGCGCTCGCTCTGGTTCAGCTCGCCGAGCGTGGCGTACAGGGTGGTCGTCTTGCCGCTGCCGGTCGGTCCGGCGCAGGCGACCATGCCGTACGGGGAGCGCAGCAGGGAGGAGAACCGTTCGTAGGTCGCCGCGGGCATGCCGAGCTCGCCCAGCCGGTACAGCGTGCGGTTCCGGTCGAGCAGCCGGAGCACGGCCTTCTCGCCCCAGATGGTGGGGGTGGTCGCCACCCGGATGTCGACCGATCTGCCGTCGATCTCGGTGGCGATCTGCCCGTCCTGCGGGCGCCGCCGGTCGACGATGTTCATGTTGGCCATGATCTTGATCCGGCTGACCACGGAGGGGCCCATGTTCTCCGGCAGGCTCAGCACGTCGTGCAGCGCGCCGTCGATGCGGTACCGGACCCGCACTCGGTCGGCGTGCGGTTCGATGTGGATGTCGGAGGCCCGGTCGCGCAGACCCTGGGTCAGCATGAGGTTGACCAGGTGCACGACAGGGGCGTCCTCGCTGACCACCCTGGCGCCGGAAGTGGCGTTGCGGCCGGTCTCGGTGGCCTCGAAGGCCTCGACCAGGCTGCCGGCCCCGGACAGCGCCCGGTAGGCGCTGTCGATCGAGCGCCGGATGTCCGAGGGGGCCGCGATCGCCAGCTGTACCCGGTCCGGCGCGACGGCCCGGCCGACCTCGTCGAGCACGCGCGGGTCACCCGGGTCGCCCGCCGCGATCAGCAGCGTGCCCTCGGACCGCCGTACGCCGACGACGCCCAGCGAGCGGGCCAGTGCCTCCGGCACCCGGGCGGCCGCTTCAGGATCGGGTTCGCTCTGGCGCAAGTCGGCTACCGGTACGCCGAGTTGAACGGCCAGGGCCTCGATCAGTGACCGCTCGTCGACCATGCCGAGTTCGACCAGCAGGGCGCCGAGCCGCTTGCCCGACGCCGACTGCTGCAGGAGTGCCTCGTCCACCTGTGCGGGGACGAGCTGCCCGCGCTGCACCAGGAGTTCCCCGATGCGCGGCTGCTTCTGCCGTTCGGACGAAGACGGTGCCGCTCCGGACGTCACGTCCCGGGCGGGTTCGTCCGCCGGGGCCGTGGTCGGAGACGGCGTGGATCCGATGGCTCCCTCGGGCAGGGTGCCGTCCTCGCCCGCAGGACTCGTCGTCGCCGCGCGGCGCCGGAGAAAACGGCCATTCGCCAAGGAACCCACCCCTTTCGCACATCCAGAACAGCGGCCGATGAAGAACCGCGAGTCCATGCGTGGTGTCATCAGCTGCTGACTAATCAGCCGCAGACTACAACACCCCGGTACACCGTCATCTGGGAGGTCTCGATGGAGTTGGCCCTTGTCAGCCCAGTACTCGATAAGTAGTCTACCGCTGATTAATCAGGCTGTTACTACAACGTGACTTGGCTTTCTGGCCGGTCGCCGTAGATGGAGAAAGATGTTCACAAACCTGCAAGGCACGTTGCGTCGGCAAATGCGTGCACGGAACGAGACCGCGGAAGCCGGCTTCACGCTCGTCGAGCTTCTCGTGGTCATCGTGATCCTCGGCATCCTGTCCGCCATCGTCGTCTTCTCCGTTCGCGGCATCAACGACAAGGGTCAGAGCGCGGCGTGCAAGACCGATAAGGCCACGGTCCAGACCGCGGAAGAGGCGTACTACGCCAACAACAACACGTACGCCACCGTGGCGAAGCTCGCGGAGGTCGGCTTCCTGTCCACGGCTTCGGAGTGGTACGAGCTCAAGGACCTCACCGTGAACGTGGTGACGCCGATACCCAACAGGGATGGTTGGACGAACCCCTGCGCGACCACCCCCTGATACGGGGTTCTCCTCACCGGACGTCGCCCGTAGGTGGTCGTCCCGTGATCGCGTCGGCCAGGTGGCAGCGGAAGCGCCGCCTGGCCGACCGTGCTGAGCGGCTGCTCGACTCATCCAGGTAGTGACGCGTACGTATGAGTACGGCACCATTGCGCCCATGTCATCCATGTTTGTCGTGATTATCGGCCTGTTGGGGCTCGCGGTCGGATCGTTCCTCAACGTCGCCGTCTCCCGCGTACCGGCCGGCCGCTCCGTCGTGCGGCCCGGCTCCGCCTGCCCGGGATGCTCCACGCCGATCGCGGCCCGGGACAACATCCCCGTCGTGTCCTGGCTCCTGCTGGCCCGGCGCTGCCGCGCCTGCCGGGTGCCGATCCCCGCGCGCTACCCGCTCCTCGAAGCGCTCACCGGGCTGCTCTTCGCCGCCGAAGCACTGCGCTTCGGCCCCTCGGCAGTACTCCCCGCCGCACTGGTATTCACCGCAGGACTACTGGCCCTGGCCGCCTGCGACGCCGAGCTGTTCCTGCTCCCTCTGCGGCTGGTCTACCCGACGCTCGGGCTCACCGCGGCCTGCCTGCTCGCCGCCGCGGCGGCCACCGGGCAGTGGTACCGGCTCGGCGTGACCGCGGCATGCGCCGTCGGCGCCTTCGCCGTCTTCTTCGCCCTGCACTGGGTGCGGCCGGCCTGGCTCGGATTCGGCGACGTGCGCCTGGCGGGCCTGCTCGGCACCGGGCTGGGCTGGTTCGGCCCGTGGTATCTCGTCCTCGCGGTGGTCGGCGGCAGCTTCGTCGGATTGCTGATGGGCCTCGGGCTCATGGCGGCGGGGCGAATGACCCGCGACACCCGCATTCCGTTCGGGGTGTTCCTCGCCGTCGGCGCCATCGCCGCGATCCTCGTAGGTGCTCCTGTCGTCCACTGGTACGAAAGTCTCAGCGACCCGTACGCGAACGCGACGGGTGTGCCGTTCACGACCGTCGGCCACCGCCCCTGACGCCCGGGCCGGACACCGGCCCGGAGGTGTCGACGAACCCGGAACGGCCCTGCTGGGCGTACCTACAGAGCTTCTGGTCGTACCTACAGCGCCGCGATCCGCACGGCCATCGAAGACTGTTACATCACACAACGGCAGGCCGTCCCGATTGGTAACCTGGTTACCATGGAGAAAGCTGACCGACCTGATCTGCCGTTGGCCGAGTGGATCGTGCTCGCCCTCGTGGCCGAACGACCGAGCCACGGCTTCGCCATCGCAGCCCTCACCGTGGAGGGCACGGACATCGGTGAGTTCTGGCACATCTCCCGGCCCATGGTCTACAGGTCGATCACGCGGCTGGTCGAGCGGGGGCTGATCACACCGGTCGGCACCGAGGAAAGCGATCGCGGACCGCAGCGCACGATCTACGCCGCCACCCGCACGGCGAAGACGGCCGTCAACCGGTGGCTGAGCGAGCCCGTGGGTCACCTGCGCGATATCCGTGCCGATCTCACGAGCAAATTCCTGCTGCTCCAGCGTCGCGACGTCAGCCCCGCGCGCCTGATCGAGCGCCAGCGGGTCGTCCTCGATGAGATCGAAGCGGCGCTGCACGTCAAGGAGCACGTCGGCGACCACGTCACCCGCGCGATCTACGCCTGGCGGCTGGACCTCGTCCACGCCGCGCGCCAGCTCCTCGACGCCGTCGACGTCGACGCGACGCGGCCGGCCGTCAAGGCGGGCTGACGCCGCACCGCGGTCGCCGGCGATGCGCGTGACGCAGCAAGAAGGACCCGGCAGCAAGAAGGCCCGGTGACCGCATCATCGCGATCACCGGGCCCTTCACTCACGTCAGTGCCTCATAGCCGGCCGTCGGAGACGGCTCGTCGACTACGGTTCGTCGGCTACGGCACCTCGACGACGGTCTCGCAGGAGCCGCCGGACGCGATCGAGTCCGTGCCCGCGAGCGCCGGTCCGCCGTTGTCGTCCCCGGCGCAGACGTCCGTGTCGCTGCCGCCGGAGAGGATGTCGCTGCCGGCGCCACCGATCACGGTGTCGTTGCCGGAGCCGCCGGAGAGGGCGTCGTCGCCCGCCCCGCCCTTGACGGCGTCGTTGCCGCTGCCGCCGCTGATGGCGTCGTTGCCGTCACCGCCGTCGAGGTAGTCGTTGCCGCTGCCGCCGGATACGGCGTCGTTGCCGCCGAACGTGCAGATGGTGTCGTTGCCGCCGTTCCCGCTGACGGCGTCGTTCCCGTTGCCGGTCACGATCACGTCGGCGCCGCTCGTGCCGTTCACGATCCCGTTGCCGGTGATCGTGGCGGCGAGACCGTTGCAGCCGGCCGAGACGCTGATCGTCACGGTCGCGGTGTTCGAGTCGACCGTGCCGTCCGTCGCCTTGTACGTGAAGCTGTCGCTTCCGGTGTAGGCACTGGTGGGCTGGTAGCTGAACGAGCCGTCCGGGTTCAGCGCGAGGGTGCCGTGCGCCGGCCCGGTCACGAGGGAAGCCGTCAGCGTGTTGCCGTCGGGGTCCGTGTCGTTGCCGAGGACGCCGGGAGCGCCGACGACGAGCGAGGTGTCCGCACCGATGTGGCTGAGCGACTCGTTCGCGGCCGCAGGGGTCCGGTTCGTCGTGTTGAGCAGCACCGACGCGTCCTTGACGTACGCGGCCGAGCTGTTGCTGTTGGCCGTGACGACGTCGGGACGTCCGTCACCGTCGAGGTCGGCCACAGCCGTGCCCTGCGGGTTGAGGGCGCCGTTCAGCCCGAAGGTGATCGGGCTGCCGAAGGCACCCGTGCCGTCGCCCTCGAAGGCCAAGACCTCGGCCGTGCCGGCGCTGGACACGACCAGGTCGACGTGACCGTCGCCGTTCAGGTCGGACACCGACGAGGAGGTGAGGTTCGTTCCCGCCGACAGGACGTTCGCCGTGCCGAACGCGCCCGCACCGTTGCCGAGCAGGACCGCGACCTGTCCCGGTGAGCCGGGTGCCACGATGACGGCGTCCAGTTTGGCGTCCTCGTTGACGTCGGCGAGCTGGAGCTTGGACGGCAGGCTCACACCGGCCGAGACGCTCGACGCCGTGCCGAAGCCGCTGTTGCCGTCGCCCAGCAGCACGGAGACCGTGCCGGTCGACGTGTTCGAGGTGGTGAGGTCCAGGTGGCCGTCGCCGTCCAGGTCGGCGGCCGCGATGCCCTGCGGGCCGGTGCCGCCGTTCAGCCCGAGCTGGGTCGCGGCGCCGAACGTGCCGTCGCCGTTGCCGAGGACGACCGAGAGGTTGTTCGTGGTCGCGTTGGACGTCGCGAGGTCCGGCTTGCCGTCCTCGTCGAAGTCGCCCACGGTGACGTCGGCGGGGAAGCGCACGACACACGGGTTGTCGCCCGTGCTGTCGCACCCGGCCGTCGGGTTGAGCTGGACCACCGCTCCGGCGCCGAGGGCGCCGGTGCCGTCGCCGAGCCAGACCAGGGCGACGTTGCCGCGCGAGTCCTGGCTGACGACGTCCTGGTGGCCGTCGCCGTTGACGTCGCGGATCAGTGCAGAGCCGAGGAAGAGACTCGATGCGGTGCGGGGAGCCGCGTACTTGGTCACGGCGCCGAAGCTGCCGCCGCCCGAACCGAGGAACACGCCCAGGCCCTCGGCGCGGATGGCCGTGACGAGGTCCGGCTTCCCGTCGTTGTCGAGGTCGCCGATCGCGACGGCCGAGCTGCCGCGGCCGCTGTCACTGAGGCTGACCGCGGTGGCGAAGGCGGTCGTGTTGGTGCCGGCCGCCGAGGCCGGGCTGCCGGCCATCACGACGGTCGCCACCGCGAAGGCGAGTGCCGGAACGCGGAGCGACCGGCCGCGCGCGAGCGCGACGGAGCGGCCGTCCGGCGTGAAGTGCCGGCGTGGTGTTCTGCTCATGTGTGGGCCCCTCCTAAGGGCCTGATGACTAAGAGTCGGTACCGCGGCTGGCGGCTGCCGAGGGGGCACCGTGCTCGTGGGAGCAAGCGGTGCCCCGGTGGTCACCTATTGACGACCTCGTTGGCTGACGCTCCAACTTCTGCGCTGTGCGCAGTGCGGTACCCGGCCCCCGCCGCGGGATGCGCACCTCGGGGGCCGGGACCGTCGGCGGGCGGTGTTGGTGCCCGGCCGACGGTCCGTTGCCCAGTACTCCGGATCGCCTAGTAGCCGTAAGCGGCGAGGGTCGACTGGATGTTGTTGTTGATGTCCCACTGGTTGTTGAACAGGTCACCCCAGGCGGCCGCTGCGCCGGTGTTGCCGCCGGTCAGGGCGACGCCGTACTGCTCGATGTCCCCGTAGCCGGAGTACGCGCTGGCGCTGACCTCGGTCCACGTGTTGGGGTCGTTGCTCGTGGTGTTGTTCAGCGAGCTCGACGTCCAGCTCACGTTCACGACGTTCGACTTCGCGACGAGACCCAGCTGGGTGTTACCGCCTGCATTCGAGGTCACCGCGCCACGCACCTGGCTGATGCCCGATTCCAGGCGCACCTTGCATGCGGTACCCGCGCTATCGCACGCGCTTCCCCGGAACACGTTCTGACCCACACCGCTGTCGGTCCAGGTGAACCCGTTCTGGATCAGCGCCTGCTTGGACGCCGCGCCGAACGGCGCGGAGGCCGGGTCGGCGACCGCGACTCGGCGGCCACTGGTCCCGAGCCAGGTCACCAGGGCCGGGATGGTCGTGGGGGCGCCGCCGCTGACCGGCGTGGCGTCACAGCGAGGCGACTGCGCCTTGCCGTTGCCGCTGCCGTTGGCGTCCGCGCCGAACGGCAGCGGGGGGCTGCCGGCGTTGGACGGGTCGTCACCCTTGGTCGAGCCCGCCCAGCTACCGCTGCAGCTGTAGATCGCCAAGTGGCCGATTGCCACTGGGTACTTGGATCCAGCGTCGCCGTTGCACTCGACGCCTCCGCCCGCCGTGCACGTGCCACCGTCCGCGGTCGGGATGACCGCGTCCACGTTGGCCTCGTCCGCCGAGAGGAACGCGTCGACGTGCAGAGGCCCGTTGACGCAGTTGTTCGACGCCGCCGGGTTGCACGTGGTGTACGGGCCGGCGGCCTTCAGCTGCTGCCGCAGGCTTCCGGACGTGATGCCGCGCATCGTCGTCGTGTCGACCGCCGGCTTGTTCCAGAATCCGCCGGTCTGCGACGCGGCGTTGGCCGTGAAGGCCGTGAACGACTCAAGGGTCTGGATCGTGGGTCGCATGTCCTTCAGCGCGGGGTACATGTTGTTCGCGACGCCGACCTGCGCATCCGTCGTTGCGAACACCGTCGGCGCCGCGGCGGTGACCAGCGCCGTGGTGAGGGCACCCACCGCGAAGGCGTTCCGCAGCCGGCGCATGGCGGTGCGGCCGGAGTTCGGGGCGCTCCAGGTGCGCCTGGACTGTCGTTGCATTTGCTACTCCTCATAGATCTGATGGACGGCTGCTGCCGTCGGCTCACCTCGCCGGCGTGAAAAGGCAAAGGGTCGATACGCCTAGGCATCTGCGAGGTTTTCCGGCATGGCTGTGCCGCACATGCCGAATGGTGCGCAGTCGGGCGCCCAGTAGTCAATCATTGACAACCGTGCTCGCTGTGGATGTAATGCACCTATCCAGCCTGCAGCGGGCCGGCGGCCAGTGCCGTCGGTCCGCTGCAGCACGCACGGAAGAGGCCGGCGGCACGATGAGCAGAGGCGTGGAATGGCACTGTTGAGCAGACTGTCCGGCTCACGCGCGGTCAGGCGGAGTGTTCTGGTGATCGCGGTGGTGGCGGTGGCGCTGGCCGTCGTGGTGCTCGCGCGCGGCGGGTGGGGTTCGGCCGCTGAATCCAAGCGGCCCGACCAGGCGTGGTGCACGCCGGGCACCCCGCGCACCGCGCTCTGCCCGAACAGCAAGGTGTTCGACGCGAAGGAGTACACAAGCCACGGCGCCGCCTTCGAGTGCGTCAACTTCGCCAATCAGGCGGATGCCCAGGCGGTGCTGCGGGCCGACCCCGGCGACCCGAACCACCTTGACGACGGAGGCGGCGTCGCGTGCCGCGGACTGCCGGAGCCGCGCGACATCAAACCGGTCACGAGCACCGCAGCATGCGGTCCCGCCGACATGCGCAGCGCGCGCTGCCCGCAGCCGGAGCAAGCCTTCGACGCCCGCTATTTCCTGCGTTACGGCAATGACGCCTACGACTGCCCGGACTTCGCCAGCCAGGCGGACGCACAGGCGGTCCTGCGCTTCGCGCCGGCCGACCCGAACCACCTCGACGGTGACGGGAAGGGCATCGCGTGCCCGGACCTGCCGGGCCCCAAGGACGTCAAGCCGGTACGACGGTGAACCTCGTGACGCGGCCGACGAGGCAAGGGCTCGCGCGTGCGCTCGGGCTGGACGTGACCCATCGATTGAAGGAAGCCCGACTGTCATGACACCGGACCATCGCCTGTTCCCCTTGCGCGCCAGACGCCAGGACGGCTTCACGCTCGTCGAGTTGCTCGTGGTCATCGTGATCCTGGGCGTCCTCGCCGCCATCGTGGCGTTCGCCGTCAGGGGCATCGGCGACAAGGGCACCAAGAGCGCGATCGCCGCGGACGCGGCCAGCCTGCGCACAGCGGAGGAGTCCTTCTGCGCGAAGCACGGACGCTACGGGACGGTCGAGGACCTGACGGCCGATGGGCTGCTGACCGGCGAACCGGTCTACCACATGGTCGTGGTCGGCGAGGAGAACAAGTGCGGCCGGGGCGCGAAGTCGTCCTTCGTGCTGAACGACACCTCCACACCGATGGAGAGCGTGAAGGACGCGATCCAGGTGGGCCAGAACCCGACCGACGTCGCCGTCGACGAGAAGGCCGATCGCGTGTACGTCGTGGCCGGCGTCGGCAACAACGTGACTGTGATCGACGGCAAGACCGACGCTGCGATCGGTGCTCCGATCGACCTCTCCGGCGCCGGCGTGACGAACCCGAACCGCATCGCGGTCGACCCCGGCACGGGGCGGGTCTACGTCGGGGGTACGGGCGGGGTCGCGATCATCGACACAACCAATGCGAATCAAGTGACCAGCGTCGCCGCTTTCGGGACGACCGTCACCGGCCTGGCGGTTTCCCCCGAGAACGGCGACGTTTATGTCGCCAGCGGCGCCAGGGGCACCACGGAGGTCGCCTACATCGCTGCTGGTAGCTCGTCGGCGACGAAGATCCCACTCCCCGCTTTGGGGCTGGGGAACGAGTCAAATGGAGTCGACTTCGCCTTTGCCCCCGTGCACCACGAGGTGTACCTCGCGAAGTCGAATGTCGGCACCGGCGCTTCAGACGCCAGCCGCGTCGGCATCTACGTCATCTCGTCGCAGACCCACCAGGCCAAGCTCGTAGCGCCGTTCTCGACGAAGGCGAGCTGCAACACGGGCGGGGACTTCTTTGCGTCGAACTCCATTCGTAGCAGCATCGCCGTCGATCCGGGCCGCAACCGCGTCTACTTCCTTGCCAAAAGGTGCGTTCCGACCTCGAGGACGGCCGTCGCCACCACGATCGTCATGAACCCCAACGACGGTACCTACACCGCGATCGACGACCTGGGCGCTACATCCTCCCTCGCACACACCGTGGTCTACAACGCGGCGGCAGGATCGGTCTACGTCTATTCGGCGGTCACCGGAACGCACTGCAACACCAAGGGTGGCCGCATAGATCGAATCGTCGAGAAGACGGTTACGGGGCAAGTGTCGGTCTGCGCGGCGTCAAATGATGCCCTCGGTAACCCGTTGCACAAGGTCGTGATGCTGAAGGACTTCAACAGGCTCTTCATCGCTCAAGACGGTGTCATGGGCACGGGCGGCCTCGGTGTGGCCAATGGCGGCACCCTGCTGACACAAGCTTCGCTCGGCGCGCCCCGCCAGTTCTCCTCGGTGGCCACGAACAACACCACAGGCAAGGTGTACGCGGTCGAACCGGACAAGGGAACCGTCGCCGTGTTCCGGGCGGGACCGGCCTAGGACCATGCCAGAGCAGCCACACACCCTCCACCAGGGCCGGGTCCACCGGCTCCGACCGATTCGTCGTACCGCCGTCGCGGTGGTCGGCGTGATCGCGGTGATCACGCTGACCGCGTGCGCCGGCAAGGAAGCCCCGAAGCACACGTTCGACGTCACTCCGTACGTGCAGAAGGGACACGTGGCCGACTGCGGCGCTTTCACGGCCCAGGCTGACGCGCAAGCAGTGCTGCGGGCGGATGCACTCGACCCGAACGGGCTCGACCGGGACGGTGACGGCATCGCCTGCCCGACCCTCCCCGGGCCGAAGGACAAGAAGCCGGTCCACCGCGACTTCATGACCGACGTGGACGGCGCGCCGATCACCGATCCGGCCAACCCGTCGCAGACGGAGTAGCAGAGGACCGTCGCGGCGCATCTCCCTCCCTCCCTTCTGTCCGGGGGGAGGGAGAGGCGTATCTGCCGACCGGTGGAACTCATTCCTCCGCGCGTCGCAGGGCGGTGCGGACGCCCGTGACGACCACGGTGACCAGGCAGAGGGCGATCACGGTTTCGGCCCACAGGAAGGCGTACCAGTCCAGCACGCAGCCGATCGGGGGTGTGCCGGGGGCGTTGTTCCGCAAGGCCGAGAGGGCGAACAGGGTGGCGGCCATCCAGCCGAGGGCGGCCCAGACGAGGCCTTCCTCGCGGGTCGCCACGTACCAGGCCCCGATGAGCACGGATGCCGCCAGTGCCCACATCACGACCATCATGAAGACCGTGAAGACGAGCAGGCTGCCCGATCGGGACAGCCCCAGTGCCAGGCCGGCTGCCTCGGGCCCGGACGGGACGGGTGTCGCGGAGATCGAGAAGAGCGTGTCGTCGTTGGTGAACATCACCCGTACCGGCACCTCCTTGCCGTCCAGCTGAGCCCAGAATTCGATGTCCGGTTTGTACGTGTCGAACGGGTAGTCGCTGATCGAGCCGTCCGTTACGGCGACCTGCACGTCCCGGATCGTGACCCGCTCGTGCGCCGTGAACTCCAGGTCACCGAGGGTCTGCGCGGAGGTCTGGAGGCGGAGATCGCCCACCGGGGCGGACCCGTCCTCCTCGCCGAGGGCGCCGCGCGGGGTGACCCGGACCCGCAGTGCCAGCTCTCTGGCCGCGGCGTCCACGCGCTGGACTCCGGCCTCCACGTCCACCCGGTCGGCGGCCTGGGAGCCGACCGTGTGGACCGTGTCGAGCGTCTGCCGTTCGGTGAACTGCAGCCACGAGCCCACGGCCACCGCCACCACGATCAGGAACGCGAGGGGCAGCAGGACCGGCAGGAGGGAAGCCCCCGAGCGTGGTGGGGAACGGCTCAGGGAGCGGTTTCGAACACGGGCGGTTCGAGGTTCTTCAGGCATGCGGTGTCCGGCGCGTCCGGGGTCTCGAAGAACGAGACGGCGATCTCCTGGGCGCACTTCGAGGTGGCGATCACCACGTGCGGCTCGTAGGGGATCGTGACCACCTCGGCCTTGCTGAGGGTGCGGGCCACGTACGGGCCGTTGTCCGCCCCGGTCTGCGCGTCGAAGGCACCCGACAGGGCGAGGGTGGGGATGTCGCCGCTCGTCACGTCCCGGATCGAGCGCGGGGCCGCGGGGATGTTCCAGGTGTCGCAGTCCGGATGGAGGAAGGTGAGCAGCGGGGCCTGGGCCTGCACCGAGCGGGGGAAGGACGGGAACTCCTTCTGCCCGCCGCGGAGCGCCGCGTCCTTGTTCTCGTACGGGGTCCACTCGCTGCAGAAGACGCCGTAGCTGAGACCGTGCGACACCACGCCGATGCCCTTGGGGTTGAGCCGCCAGCCGGCCCACTGCTGGGCGATGCGCTGCGGGTTGCCGTTCGCCAGCTCGTCGAGGGAGAGGGGTACGGCCTCCGCCGTGTGGGTGGCGGACGTCAGCCAGTTCACCAGGGTCCCGCCGTCGATCACCACCTTCACCGGCTTGTCGCTGCCGGGGACGGTGACGGTGGTGGTGACCGGCTTGGCTTCGAGGTCGCTGACGAGCTTCTCGAAGGTGGCTTTCAGGTTCGGGAAGCGCTCGTTGCAGGCCGGCTGGTCCGCGCAGGCCTTGAACAGGCCGTCGACGCCCTGGCGGAAGCTGCTCCAGGTCGAGGCCGAGCCGGACCTGGACGGTGGCAGGATGCCGTCGATGCCCACCGAGCGCAGGCCCTCGGGATGCAGCCGCATGGAGGCCAGCGCCAGGTGGGTCCCGTAGGAGATGCCGTACAGGTTCCACTGCTCGATGCCCAGCGCCGTGCGCAGGTCGGCGTAGTCGGCGGCGCTCTCGGTGTCGTTGTAGGCGCCGAGGTCGATCCCGCGCGCCGCGAGCTTGTCGCGGCAGGCCTTCGTGGCCTCGACGTGCAGGCGTTCGGTGGACGGAGCGTCGTAGACGAGGCCGACCACCCGTCCGTTGAACTCGTCGATGTTGGGGCAGAGGAGCTCCGGGTCGGCCGAGTACGTACCGCGCTGGGACATGAAGATCACGTCGCGGTCGCGGTTCAGACCACCGTCGACCGCCAGCTTGACCTCCCCGACGGCGTCGTCGCCCGGACCGCCCGCGAGCCAGACGATGGGGTCCGGTTTCGGTGTGGCGGCCGTGGCGGCCACGATCGCGACGGCGAGATCGATCGTCCGGCCGCCCGGCTTGTCACGGTTCTCGGGCACGGTGAGCGTTCCGCAGCGGGCCCCTTCGAGCTCCTCGACCGGCTCCACCGTCTTCGGGCACGGGCCGGGCTCGTAACGGGCATCGCCCACCGTGCGGGCGGTCGTACCGATCGGCGCTCCGGGGCTGGTGTCGGAGCGGGACCCGGCCTGGGCGGGGGCGGTGAGCAGGCCGGTGACGAGGAGACCGGCCGCTATCCCGGCCGACGGGGCTAGGAGCCGTCGTACGGTGCGCCTACGACGGGACGCGGGGTGGCGGGTCGTCTGCGGGCGGGTCATCTGCTCTCCCGGTTACTTCGGGACGATCGTGAACGGCTGGGGCTCGACACCGTCCACGCAACCGGTGTCGGGCGCGGTCGGGCGGGCGAGGAACGAGGCCAGCACGCTTTGGGCGCAAGGCGACTGCGGGACCACCCAGTGGCCGATTCCGGGAATCTGCACGAAGGTCGAGCGTGACAGGTTCCGGGCCACGTCCTTCGCCCAACTCGCTCCGGTCTTCACGTCGAAGGTGCCGGCGACCACGAGGGCGGGCACCGAGCTGAAGGTGGGGACCCGCTGGATCTCCGCGCGGTCCGGAACCTCCCAGACCCCGCAGACCGGGTACTGGAAGGGCAGTTGAGGAGGCTGCGCCAGGACCGTCTCCGGCCACCCGGGGTAGGCCTTCTGCCCCGCCTTCAGCACGTCGGACTCCGTGTACCCCGGAGCCCATTCGCTGCACGCTATCGAGTTGGTCAGGCCGTGCGCGAACACGCCGGTCTTCTGGACCGAACCGGCCGCGCGGGCCTGGGCGAAGCGCTCCGGGTTCCCGTCGGCCAGTTCGGCGAGCGCCGCGGGCATGTCCTTGGGCCGGGGAGTGAAGGCGACGATCAGGTTGAGCAGGGCGCCCCCGTCCAGGACGGTCCTGACCGGCTTGCCCCCGTCCTTCCCGTCCTTCCCGTCCTCCGCGTCCCCCGGCGTGACGTTCAGCGTCAGGGGGTGCGCCTCCAGCTTGCGCACCTGCTCCGTCAGCAGGCCCGGGAGGTCCGGGTAGCGGTCCTTGCAGGCGGGCTGCGCCGCGCACGCCGCGAAGATGTTGCGGATGCCCTCGGAAGTGCTGCCCCAGGTCCACGGCAGCGTCACGAACTGGGAGGGTGCGACCGAGTCGATCGCCACCGCGCGGATGCCCTCGGGGTGCAGGCGCAGGTACGTGAGGGCCAGGTTGCTGCCGTAGGAGTAGCCGTAGACGTTCCACTGGGGGATGGCCAGCGCCGTGCGCAGGTCGGCGAAGTCCGCTGCGTTCTCCGTGCTGTTGTAGGCGCTCAGGTCGGTACCGTCCGCCGTCAGGCGGTCCCGGCACTCCTTCACCGCCTTCAGGTAGAGCTGCTTCGCCTGCCGCGCATCGTAACCCAGGCCCACGGACTGCTCGTTGAACCGGTCGACCTCCGGGCAGGCGAGGTTCGGCCGGTCGTAGAGGTTGCCGCGCTGGGCCATGACGATCAGCTCGCGGTCCCTGTTCAGGCCGGAGCCGATGAGGAAGGGGATGTCGTCGAAGGTGTCGGCGCCGGGGCCGCCCGCCATGAACACCACCGGGTCCGCGGCGGGCTTCGCGGAGAGGGCCGGAATGCGGGCGACGGCCAGCTCGATGGTGCGGCCGCCGGGGCCGGAGCGGTTCTCGGGGACCTCCAGGTAGCCGCACCGTGCGGTGCTCAGCGCCTCGATCGGCTCGGGCGGTTCCGGACAGGCGCCGGGTACGAACCGTGCGGCTGCCCGGCCGGGCTGTCCGGCGGGCTGCGGCGCCCCTGGCGCGGCGCCGGCGGGCACGGGACCGAATGCCGCCAGGCAGGCCAGAGCGGCTGCGGCAGTCACCGCGGGAACGCTGTGCTTCGGCATGTGATCCCGTTCCTCTGCCGACACCGGCGGCTGCCCCGCGGGGGCCAGGCCGCAGCGTTATGGGCGGAACGCACGTCTTCCACGCTACTCGCGGTCGCACGACCTCGCACGCGGCACCGCGCGGGGCAGCGGGCGTGCTCCAGCAGGCGCGAGGGATCGCCGAGTACGTCCCGCACCGGCCCGGCTCGGCACACTGGATCCGCGCGACGACCGCGTCGGCCTCCTCGGTGCGCCCGCTGAACGGCACGCGGCTGTCGCCCGTCCCCGTGCCCGGGCCGCGTCCCGCAGGTGCTGCACGATCTGGGGGCCGGTTCCGCGCCGGTAGAGGGGATGGGCGAACATGCCCCGCCAGTTCTCCTCCTCTCCTTCGTGCGCCATGCGGGTGCGCAGCGGATTGGCGACGAAGTGCAGGCGTTGGTCGGAATACGGCTCGACATCCCGGCGCCAGCGGCCGCGCCGATGGTGTCGAGCGCGGTGCCCGAAGTGCAGCAGTCGATGGCGATCAGCAGCTGCCGTGCCTGCGGTCCTCGAGGACGTCCGCGGAGAAGGACACGCCCACCGCGGCGGGCAGTTCGGAGATCCCCCGGCGCAGCCGGCCGGCGAGATGCGTGAGGCTGTCGGCCACGTCGGGTCGGTGGGGCAGGCCCCGCTCCGCGTGGTCGTACGTGGCCACGCCCAGGCCGGTGAACCGGAAGGCCTCGCCGTCGCTGTCCATGTGCTCCTCCTGCCCCGGTGGCCCGGTTCGCGGGCGCATCACGATGGTTTCACGGCGGACGTGTCACCGGGCTGGGGGTGACACGTCCGTGACCGTTGCCGGGCGGGGCCGGGGCGGGGCCGGGGCGGGGGGTCGGGGCCGGGAGGTCACCCGCAGGCGGTGGTCAGTGTCGCCGTGAACTCCCTTGCCAGTTCGGTGATCACGGGCAGGTCGAAGGCCAGGGCGTTGTACTGGAGCCAGCAGCGCAGGCCGCCGTCGGGCTGTTCCAGGACGGTCAGCTCGGGGACGCTCCGGTCTCCGCCCGGCAGCGGCCAGGGCACCGTGCTGCCGCGCGGCAGTTCCCAGGGCGCGCAGGCCAGGCCGGGCAGTTGGGCGGGCGCCGCCCAGGCCTCGTAGCGGAGCCAGGCCGCGAACGGGACGGAGGGGCTGAACTCGGCGAAGGGGTACAGCTGGTGGTCCAGTGCCCCGCTGTAGACCGTCCGCAGCCGGTCCACCAGCTCGGCGAAGCCCGGCTCCCCGCTGCCGTCCACGCGCAGCAGCAGCGACTGGACGAAACAGCCCACCGTCCGCTCGGAGTCCGGGCGCGGGCGGCCGGGCACCGGGGTCATCACCACCAGGTCGGGGCGGCCGCTACGGCTCGCCAGCAGTCCCGTCCAGGCCGCCGTGACGGCCAGGAAGGGCGTGGCTCCCAGCTCGGCCGCCCGGGCCCGCAGGGCTCCGGCCAGCGCCGCCGGTACCTCGAACTCGTGTGCCTGGGTGAGCACTTCCTCCACCGCCCGGCGGCCGGCGAACTGCTCGACGGCCTCCGGCGCACCGGCCAGCGCGGCCTGGAAGTGGGCCCGGGAGGCCGGCCAGTGCGCGTTCGCCCACTCCACCAACTCCTCGTAGCCCGGGCCCGATCGGGCCGGCGGGGCCGAACGGCCGCGCCGCAGCGCGGAGTAGAACACCCCGAGGTCGGCCAGCAGCACACCGACCGACCAGCCGTCGGAGACCATGTGGTGCACCGCGACCAGCACCACGTGGTCGGTCTCCGACCGGCTGACCACCAGGAGGCGCGCCATCGGGTCGACGGCCAGGTCGGTGAGCCGGTCGCGCTCGGCCAGCAGCAGGGCGTCCACCTCGGCGTCCGTGGCCCCCGGGGCCCGGGTCAGCGTGATCCGCACCCGGGGTTCCGCGTCCAGCACCGCCCGTACGACCCCCTCGCCCGCCGCCTCGAACCGGGTCCGCAGCGCCGGATGGCGCCGGACCACCTCGGTCAGCGCCCGGCCCAGCGTCTCCGGCTCCAGCCGGTCGGTGACCCGGAACAGCGCCGTCACCGCTCCGGCGTCCCGCCCGGGGGCCTCGGCCATCCAGCGGAAGAAGTTCTCCTGCTGCGAGGTGAGCGCGATGGCGTGCGGCTGCGCACGGAGCGCGGCCAGGTAGGGCGTCACGGTGTCCGTACCGGCCGCCGCCGCGCCGCCGGCGCTCTGCCGCCGGTCGGGGTGGTCCACCCAGGCGGCCTGGGAGCGCAGCGAGGGACGCTCGAAGACCACGGCGGTGCCCGCCGGGACCCCGAACTCGGCGCTGATGCCGGCGGCGAGCTGGACCGCGCGGAAGGAGTCGCCGCCGAGCGCGAAGAACTCGGCGGCCACATCGGTGACCGGCCGTCCGAGCAGGCGCCGCCAGAGTCCCGCCAACCGCAGTTCCGTCGGGGTGGCCGGGGCGACCACGGGACCGGTGGGCTCCGCGGGGGCCTCGAAGAGGGGGCGGAGCAGGTGCTTGACCACCTTGCCGCTCGGGTTCCGGGGGAGTTCGCTCGTGAGCAGGATCCGGACCGGCAGCTCGGGGCGGCTCAGCCGGCCGCTCAGGAACAGCCGTAGGTCGTCCAGGTCCAGACCGTCCGGCCCGGCCACCACGACCGCCACCGGGACGGCGCCCATCACGGGGTGCGGCAGGCCGAGCGCGGCGGCGTCGGCGACCGCGGGATGCCCGTGCAGCACCTCCTCGATCCGCAGCGTGGAAACCTTCAGCGCCCCGCTCTTGATGACATCGCTCTCCCGGTCGACCAAGTACAGGTAGCCGTCCGGGTCGAGGCGTCCGACATCGCCCATCCGTACCCAGCCGTCCCGGAACACCCGGTCGCTCTCGCCCGCGGCGCCCAGGTAGCCGCGGGGCGGTCCCGGCTGGCGCAGCCAGACCTCGCCGACCTGCCCGGCGGGCAGCGGCAGCCCGTCCGCGCCGAGGATCCGCAGGTCACCCGGGTCCGCCGGGCGGCCCAGCGAGCCGGGGCGCCGGGTGTCGACCACGGTGGAGATCTGCGCGGGCGAGGCCTCGGCCGAGGTGTAGGTGTTGACCAGCGTCGCGCCCGGAAGCGCCGCCGCCAACGCGGCGGCCACCGGTACGGGCAGGGCGGCGGCGGAGGAGTTGACCAGGCGCAGACCGCTCAGGTCGTACCGCCCGGCGGTGCCCGCGTTGACCAGCTCGATCGCCATCGAGGGCACCAGGAAGGCGGTCCCGACCCCGAACTTCTCGACCGCGCCGCCGAACAGGTCGGCGTCGAACCGGGGCAGGCTGAGCGTGGTGGGCGCGGCCGTCAGGGCGCCCAGCAGCATCACCTGGCCCGCGTTGGTCCCGATCGGGAAGGCGTGCAGGGCGTACCGCGAGTGCGCGTAGGCGCGGCGGCGGGGGTGGGTGACCAGGCCGGCGGTCAGGTTTCCGTGCGCGGCGAGCACGCCCTTGGGCGCGCCGGTGGTGCCCGAGGTGCCGATCACCTGGGCCGGATCGGCCGGGCCCACCCGGTACGGCGGGTCGGCCGGCGGCTCAAGGTTCGCGGCCAGCAGGGCGTCCAGGCGGAGCTCCACCAGCCCGGGGAGGGCGGGCGGTTCGGCCTCGCCGGGCTGGTGGAGCTCCACGTCCTGGTGGAGCTCCACGTCCTGGCGGCCCGTACCGTCCCCGAGGCCCGTGCCGTTCCCGAGCCCCGTACCGTCCCTGAGGACCGTGCCCGCCCCGGCCAGTGCGGCCAGGGCGGCGGCGTCGGCCTCGGTCAGGTCCTCGCGGACCGGGACGGGCACCCCGCCCGCGTACTGGACGGCGAGGAAGCCGACCGCGTACCGCTCCCAGCACGCGTTGGAGAACCGCAGCAGCACCCGGTCGCGCGGCCCGACCCCGGCGGCGGCCAGCCCGACGGCGGCGCGCAGCGCCTCCTCGCGCCAGCGGCGGTAGCTGAGTTCCCCGCCGCCGACGACCTGGAGCGCCACGCGATCCGGGTGTTCGGTGGCACGCGCGTCCAGGAGCTCCGGGACGGTCGTGGCGGCGGGCGGCGCGGTGGTGGCGATGGCGGTCTCCGGTGAGGTGCGGTGGCGGGTGGTGACAGACGGGCGGGCGGGCGGGCGGTCGGGGCGGGGTCAGTCCAGCCGGTCGGCGGCCTCCTCCTCGCTGAGGGCGTCGATCTCCGCGATCAGCAGGGCCTCGATCCGGGCGGCCAGGGCTGCCGGGGTGGGGCTCTCGAAGACGTCGCGGATCGACACGTCGAGGCCGACGCCGGCCCGGATGCGGGCGGCGACCCTGGTGACCAGGAGCGAGTCCCCGCCGAGGGCGAGGAAGTCGTCGAGGACGCCGACCTTCGGTACGCCGAGCACCTCCTGCCAGAGGTCGACCACCAGGGCCTCGGCATCGGTACGGGGCGCCAGGTACCCGGCCGCGGCGCCCGCCGGGTCCGGGTCGGGCAGGGCCGAGGCATCGAGCTTGCCGTTGGCGTTGAGCGGGAGCGTGTCGAGCAGCACCACGGCGTCCGGCACCATGAAGGCCGGCAGGCGCAGCGCCAGGTGCTCCCGCAGTTCGGCCGCGTGCGGCGCGGTGGCGGTCGCCGGCTGCCCGGCAGCGTCCCCCGGACCGGCTGCGGACGGCTGTATGGTGCCCGGCCGCAGGACGGCGTACGCGAGCAGCCGGCGGCCGTCGCGGACCAGTACGGCCGCCCGGGCGACGGCCGGGTGGGCGGTGAGGGCGGCCTCGATCTCGGCGGGCTCGATCCGGTACCCGCGGATCTTCACCTGGCCGTCGGCGCGCCCGAGGAACTCCAGCTGCCCGTCGGTGCGCCACCGGGCGCGGTCGCCGGTGCGGTACATCCTGCCGTCCGGGGTCCCGGCGAACGGATCCGGGAGGAAGGCCTCCGCGGTCAGCTCGGGCCTGGCCAGGTAGCCGCGCGCGAGGCCGGCGCCGCCGATGTGGAGCTCGCCCTCGGAGCCGGCGGGCAGCAGGCTGCCGCGCTCGTCCAGGAGGTAGAGCCGCACCCCGGGGAGCGGGCGGCCGAGCGGCGGGCGCTGCCCGGCGGCGGACACGCCGCCCGAGGGGCCGACGGGCCCGCCGTCCAGCTCGCCCGCGGTGACGATGACGGTGGCCTCGGTCGGGCCGTACGTGTTGACCAGCCGGACGGTGTCGCCGTGCCGCTCCCGCCACCGGGCGAGGGTGGCGGCGCGGGCCTCGGAACCGCCGAGGACCACCAGGCGCAGCGCGGGCGGCCACGGGGCCTGGTCGCCGAGCGCCACCAGTTCCTCCCAGTACGCGGTCGGCAGGTCGAGTACGGTCACGGACCGTCCGGCCTCGCCGCGCAGCAGGTCGGGCAGCATCCGGCCGCCGCCGGGCAGCAGGACGACACAGGCGCCCGCGGTGAGGGCCGGCCAGATCTCCTCGGCGTGGGTGTCGAAGCCGATGGAGGCGAACTGGACGATCCGGTCGCCCGGCCGGAGCCGGTAGCCCTCCGGGCCGGCCATCCAGCGGACGCGCTCGGCCAGGGCGGCGTGCTCGACGGCGACGCCCTTGGGGACCCCGGTGGAGCCCGAGGTGTAGAGGACGTACGCGAGGCCGCCCGGGTCGGTCCCGGGCAGCGCGGGCCCGGCGTCCGGATCGCCTACGGGCGGTACGGGGCCCCCGGGCGCCGGGATTCGAGGCGCCGTGGTCCCGGACACTGGAACCCCCAGCACCGGGACCCCCAGCACCGGAACCCCCAGCACCGGGACCCCGAGGTCCGGGCGCTCGCCCCCGGTGAGGAGCAGGGCGGCGTCCGCCTCGCCGAGCATCAGCCGCTGGCGCTCGGCCGGGTGCGCGGGGTCGAGCGGCAGGTAGCCGGCGCCGGCCTTCCAGATCGCCATCAGGGCGATGACCAGTGCGAAGGACGGCTCGATCCGGACGCCCACCGCGCGGCCGGCCACCGGGCCCAGTCGCCCGGCCAACTCATCGGACGCACGGTCGAGTTCGGCGTAGGTGAGGGTGCTGCCCGCGCATTCGAGGGCGGGTGCGCCGGGGCGCAGGGCGACCTGCTCGGCGAAGCCGTGCAGGACCGGGCGGGCGTCCTCGGCGACGGCGGGTCCGGCGCCGAGCGCGAGCAGCGAGGCGTGCTCCTCGCCGCTCAGCAGCCAGTCGCCGTGCAGCGGGACCTCCACGTCCTCGACGGCCCGGGCGAGCAGGTCGCGGACCCGGCGTGCGAGGGCCTCGACCGTGGCGCGCTCGAAGAGCTCCCGGTCGAAGCAGAACGAGAGCGTCATCCCGCCGTCCGGGGTGCGCCAGCTGTCCAGCAGCAGATCGGTCTTGGCCCGGTCGAAACCGGAGTCCATGCTCGCCGTCCGGACGCCCGCGGGCAGCGAGGTCCGTTCGTCGGCGCCGGCCAGCTCGTACTGGCTCTGGTGGACGAACACCGCCTGGTAGAGCGGGCCGACGCCGGGCAGCACGGGCAGCCCCAGTTCGGCGGCCACCCGCTCGACCGGGATGTCCTGATGGCTCAGCGCCGCCATCGTCGCGGAGCGCACCCGGCGCAGCACGGTACGGAAATCGGGCTCGCCGGTGAGGTCCGCACGGATCACCCCGGTACGGGAGAAGTAGCCGAGCAGGGCCTCGTGGGCGGTCTCGTTGCGGCCGGCCAGCGGGGTGCCGACGGCGAAGTCGTAGGTGCCGCTCCAGCGGGCCAGCACGCTCTGGTAGGCGGCGAGCAGCACCATGAACGGGGTGCAGCGCTGCTCGCGGGCCAGGGCGTCGAGTCCGGCGACGAGGACCGGGCCGAGGGCGAGTTCGGCGAAGCCGGCCCGGTGGGTGGGCTCGGCGGGCCTGGGGCGGTCCAGCGGCATCCGCAGGGCACTGACACCGGCCAGCCGTCCGCTCCAGTACCGGACCGCCTCCTCGGCCGCGCCGCCGTCCAGCCGGGTCCGCTCGGCGAGCGCGAACTCTCCGAACTGGAGCTTGAGTTCGGGCAGCTCGGCCGCACCCTCGCCGATCTCCTCGCGGTACAGCGCGAGCAGCTCGCGCCACAGCACCGTGAACGACCAGCCGTCGGAGACGATGTGGTGGACCACCACGCTCAGCGCGTGCTCGTGCTCTCCGGCGCTGACCAGGACGGCCCGCAGCGGCGGCCGCTCGCCCAGGTCGAAGGGGGCGTTGACGAAGGGGGCGCACGCCGCGGTGAAGGCCTCCTCCGAGGCCTCCGGTATCGGGACCAGGGTGAGGGCGACCTCCCGTACGGGCTCGACGAGTTGGACGGGCTGTTCGCCGTCCAGGGCGAACCGGGTGCGCAGCACCTGGTGCCGCGCGGTGAGCCGGGTGAGCGCCGCGCTCAGGGCCCGCGGGTCGACGGGGCCGCTCCAGCGCCGGTTCAGGTACATGTTGAACCCGGCGTCCCGCGGGTCCAGTTGCTGGAGGAACCACAGGCGGCGCTGCTCATCGGTCAGCGGATGGCGGGAGACGGGGGCCGGGGCCGGGGCCGTGCTGGGGACCGTGCTCGGGACCGTGCTCGGGATCGGGGAGGTCATCTGTTCGTCTCGCCTTTCGCGCGGGCCTGCAGGGTTTCGAGGCCGATCAGGTCGTCGGACTCGGCGTCCGGGACGTCCCGGTCGAAGCGGGCCAGGACGGGGATGCAGAGGCTGATGAGGACCAGTGCGGCCATGGCGAGGCCGAACACCAGGTAGAGCAAACCGATGCCGCGCCCGTCGCCGGTGCCGATCAGGGCGCCGACGCTGGAGGCCAGCGCGCCGCCCTCGTCCATCAGGGGCTGGAGCAGTTCGGGGCCGGCCGGGGCGACCAGGGCGAAGCCGATCGGCAGGGTGGACCAGGCGACCAGGGTGTTCACCGCGATCACCCGGCCGTGGAAGCGCATCGGCACCTTGGTCTGGATGACCGTCGCGTAGATGCCGTTGAGCAGCGCCAGCCCGTAGGTCATGCCGAACGCGCCGATGGCGACCACGGTCACCGAGGGCCGCAGGCCGGTGACGACACAGGCGGCGGCGAGGCCGAGGGTGGCGAACAGCACCCCGCGCAGCCGCATCCGGCGCGGGCCTCCCCAGATCAGCAGGGTGAGGCCGCCGAGGACGGCGCCCAGGCCGGCCGCGGTGGAGACCCAGCCGGCCGAGGCGGTCGAGGAGAAGGAGAGCACCAGAGGGGTGATGAGCAGGAACAGCGGGGAGAGGAAGATGTTCAGCGCCGCGAACCAGAACAGCATGGCCCTGAAGTGGCGGCTGCCGAGGGCCCGTTGGAACCCGGCCCGGATCTCGGCGCTCACGCTCTCGCGGCGGGTGGCGGCCATCACGTCGGGGAAGCGCACCGCCAGGGTGACGCCGGTGGCGATCAGGTAGCTGACGACGTCGAAGACCAGGATGCCGCCGAGACCGATCACGTGCAGGATGCCGACCGCGATCAGCGGTACGAGGAACTGGGCGAGGCCGAGGGCCATTTGGACCACGCCGTTGGCGCGGCCGAGGAAGCGCTTGGGCACCAGCTGCGGTACCGCCGATCCCCAGGCGACGCGCTGGAAGGCGAGCGCGGTGGAGAGCAGGGAGATCATCACGTAGCAGTGCCAGATCTCCAGCGAATCGCTGAGGTAGAGCACCAGCAGGGCCGCCTGGGTCAGGCCGGCCGCGATGTCTCCGCCGAGCATCACCCGGCGGCGGTCGCCGCGGTCGACTATGGCACCGGCCAGCGGGGCGACGACGATGCCGGGCACCAGCCCGAAGGCGGCGAGCAGGCCGAGCTGGAACAGCGAGCCGGTCTGCAGGTAGATCCAGATCGGCAGGGCGAACTCGGTGAGGGCCGAGCCGATCATCGAGAGCTGCTGGCCGGTGGCGATGGCCAGGAAGCGCCCCATGGTCGGGCGGACGGGGCCGCGCGTACGCGCCTTCCGTGCCTTCCGGTCCTTCCGCTCCTTCCCCGGTGCGCCGGACCGCTCCGGCTGCCCCGGTTGCCCTGATTCCGGCCCCGGTTCCGGCTCGGATTCCCGTACGGGTTCCCCTACGAGCTCCCCTACGAGGTCACGCCCGGAGTCCGGCTCCGTCCCGGCGATGCCGCGGGACAGGCCGGCCAGCCACCAGGTGGCGTCGTCGGTGCGCTCGTACCGTGCCTCCTCACCGGCGGCGATCGAGCGGTGCACCCCGGTCAGGATCCCGGCCAGCTCCTCGGCGCGGTACTTGAGGTAGAAGTGCCCAGCCTCGTCCAGGACCACCACGGCGGTGGTCCCGGCGATCCGGTGCCACTCGCGGAACCGCTCCTGGTAGAACTCGGTCGCCGGGTCCCGGTCTCCGCAGACGGCGATCACCGGCGCGGTGATGGTGCCGCCCTCGCTCTCGTACAGGTCGCCGAAGTAGCGCTCGGCGCCCTTGGTGCCGACCCGGCGGTTGTGCACGATCAGCCGCAGCTGCTCCTCGTCGACCTCGTCCACGTCCAGGCCCGCCGCGGCCAGGGCGTTGATCATGCCCTGGTCGCTGCGCAGCCGGGCCGCCAGCTCGGCGAAGCGCTCGGCCAGTGCGGCGCCGCGGCCCTTCGGGCGGGCGAAGGGGAAGATGCCTCCCAGGTGCACGGCGTCGATCTCCCGGCCGGCGGCCTCCACCCGGCGGGCGATCTCCACGGTCAGCCGGACGCCGACCCCGCAGTGCCCGTAGAGCACCAGAGGTCCGGAGACGTTGGCGACGATCTCCTCGGCGCAGAGCCGGGCGACCTCGTCGACGTCCATCGCCTCCTCGCCCAGCTCGTGGCCGGGGACGGCGATGGAGTGCAGGGCCCAGTCCGCGGGCATGGCGTCGGCGAGCGGCTTGTAGATCAGCGCGCTGCCGCCGCCGTAGGGGGCGCAGACCACACTGGCGGCCGTCTTGCGGCGCTCGGGGGTGAGCAGGTGCAGCAGCCGGCGCGGCCCGCGGTCGCCCTCGGGGGTGGCCACCAGTTCGGCGAGGCGGCGGACCGTCGGGTGCTTGAAGAGGTCCATCACGCTGACCGGCGTAGCCAGTTCGGGGAAGGCCCGGCGCATCCGGGCGACCACCTGGGTGGCGAGCAGGGAGTGGCCGCCGAGTTCGAAGAAGTCGTCCAGCGCGCCCACCCGGGGCAGGTCCAGCAGGTCCGCCCACATGGCGGCGATCACCTGCTCGGTCCCCTCCTCGGGGTCGACGTGGGCGCCGGGGGCCGGGCCGTCCGCCGGCGCGGGCAGCGCCTTGCGGTCGACCTTGCCGTGGGCGAGCAGCGGCAGCCGCTCCAGCACCACGTAGCGGGCCGGGACCATGTAGTCCGGCAGGACCTCGCCCAGGGCGGCGCGCAGCTCGGCGGCGGCCGGGGGTTCGCCGCCCGCGGGGCGCTCCAGGTAGGCGACGAGGTTCTGCTTGACGCCCTCGCCGCGGGCCAGGACCACGGCCTGGGTGATGCCGGGCAGGGCGGTCAGCGCGGCCTCGATCTCGCCGGGCTCCACCCGGTAGCCGCGGACCTTGATCTGGTCGTCGCCGCGGCCGAGGTACTCCAGGGTCCCGTCGGCGCGCCAGCGCGCCAGGTCGCCGGTGCGGTACATCCGCGGGCCGCCGGTGGCGGGGGCGGCGGGCCTGGGAGCGGCGTGCGGCTCCAGGACGGCCGGGGCGGCGTGCGGCTCCACGGCGGCCGGGGCGGCGTACGGATCGGGCAGGAACCGCTCGGTGGTCAGGTCCGGGCGCCCGAGGTAGCCCCGGGCCAGCCGGTCCCCGCCCAGGTACAACTCGCCGGTGACGCCCGGCGGAACGGGGTTGCGGGCCTCGTCCAGCACGTAGCAGCGCCCGCCGGCCAGCGGGCTGCCGATCGGGGTGCTGCCCGGCGCGTCGAGCCCGTCGGTGGTGACCTCGTGGACGGTGATCCCCACCGTCGCCTCGGTCGGCCCGTAGTGGTTGAACACCGCGCACCGGCCCAGCGCGGCGATGCCCGCCGCCCAGGCCCAGCTGCTGGCCTCGCCGCCGAGGACCAGCGCACGGCGCGGCAGCAGCCGTTCCATCGGCGCGTCGGCGGTCAGGGCGGCCAGGTGGGAGGGCGTCATCTTGAGGTAGTCGATGCCGGCCCGTTCGATCTCCGCGGCCAGTTCCACGCCCGCGATCCGGCGCGGCAGCAGGTGGACCCGCCCGCCCGTCGTGAGCGCCAGGTAGAGCATGGTCATGCTGAAGTCGAAGGAGAGCGACTGCAGCAGCCCGTAGGAGGCCCCGGGCTCGATCCGCAGCCGGTCGTGCGCGCCCGCAAGGTAGTTGAGGATCTGGCGGTGCTGCACCGCGACGCCCTTGGGTGCGCCGGTGGAGCCCGAGGTGTAGATCACGTACGCCAGGTGGTCGGCGCCGGACACCTCCTCCAGCGGCGCCCCGTCCTCTTCCGACGCGTCCCGCTCCGCCGCGTCACCGTTGCCGGTCAGCAGGTCGCCCGTCAGCAGGTCGACCGCCGGGTGGTCGCCGAACCGCGGCCGCAGCACGGCGTCGGTGATCAGGACCTTCGCTCCGGCATCGGCGACCAGGTGGGCGAGCCGGGCCGGGGGCTGCTCCGGGTCGAGGGGCAGGTAGCCGCCACCGGCCTTGAGCACGGCCACCAGCGCGACCGCCAGCTCGGGGGACTGCTCCAGGCAGACGGCCACCCGATCGTCGGCGCCCACGCCCAGCGCCCGCAGGCGCCGGGCCATGGAGTTGGCCCGCCGGTCGAGGTCGCCGTAGGTGAGTGTGCGGTCCTCGAAGACCAGGGCCGCCGCCTCGGGCGTCCGGGCCGCAGCCTCGGCCAGCGCCCGGGTGAGCGTGGCCGGACCGCCGTCCGGGAGTGCGGGACCGGCGGCCCAGGTCTCCAGTACGGCCGTCCGCTCGGCCGCGCTGAGCAGCGGCAGGCTGTCGAGCGGCAGTGCGGGGTCGGCGACGCCCGCCGCGGTGAGCAGCTCGAACCGTTCGGCGAGCCGCTCGACGGTGCCGGCGTCGAAGAGGTCGGTGCGGTAGGTGAGCAGGCCGTAGAGGCCGCCGTCCGCCTCCTCGCGCATGTAGAGGGCGAGGTCGGCGTGGGTGGTGGTGGCCTCGTAGCCGAAGCCCTCGGAGTCCAGGCCCGCAGTGGGGGCGGCGGTGTGGTCTCCGTAGTTCTGGAAGGCGAAGGTGGTCTGGAAGACGGCGGCGCGGCTGACGTCGCGTTCCACCGCGAGGTCGTTGACCATCTGCTCGAACGGCACCTCCTGGTGCGCGTACGCGTCGAGCGTGGTCTCGCGGACCCGGCTGATCAGCCGGCCGAAGTCGAGGTCGGCGCCGAGCCGGGCGCGGATCGGCAGCATGTTGACGAACGCCCCCACCACGCCTTCGAGTTCGTGATGGAGACGGCCGGCGACGGCGGAGCCGACGGCGAAGTCCCGTTGTCCGGTGTGCCGGCCCAGCAGGGCCTGGAACGCGGCCATCAGCACCATGTACGTGGAGGCGCCGTACGACTGCGCCACCTCCCCGACCCGGCGGGAGAGTTCGGGACTCCAGCGGAACTCGGTCGCCGCCCCCTCGAAGGTGAAGACCGGCGGGCGGGGCCGGTCGGAAGGCAGCTCCAGGGCCGGGACACCGTCGAGTTCGGTCCGCCAGTGCGCGCGCGAGGCGGCGAGCGGCCCGTTCTCCAGACGGTCGCGCTGCCAGGCCGCGTAGTCCCCGAACTGAACGGACAGAGCCGGGAGTTCACCTGGCGTGCCGTGTGCGTGGTGGGCGTAGCGGAGGTCGAGTTCGCGGTTGAGGAGGTCGATCGACCAGCCGTCGCAGATGATGTGGTGCATCACGAGGGCGAGGACGTGATCTTCCTCGGAGATCCGGACCACCAGGGCGCGCAGCAGCGGGCTGGCCTGGAGGTCGAAGGGTACGGCGATCAGCGCGCCGAGTTCGGCGGCGGCGCGCGCCTGCGGGTCGGGGTCCGCACTGGCGTCCAGGTGCTGGGCGGCGAACGGCGCGGGCTCGGCGACCCGGACCTCGGCCGTGCCGGCCTCGGTGGTGCGGAAGGTCATCCGCAGGCTCTCGTGCCGGGCCACGAGGTCGGTCAGCGCGGCGTCGAGGGCGGCGCGGTCGAAGGGGCCCCGGAGCCGGCGGGCCGGAGCCAGCGCGTAGGCCGTGGAGCCGGGCGCGAGCTGGTCCATGAACCAGAGCCGCTCCTGGCCGCTGGAGAGCGGCGGCGCGGTGTCGGCCGGGCGGGGGTCCACCACCCGGGCGGGGGCCGAGGCGCCGCGCAGCCGCTGGCTGAGAAGGGCGCGCTTGGCTGCGGACCAGTCGGTGGGCAGGTCCTGGGTATCCGTCATCGAGTTCCTGTTCGGGCGTGCGGCGGGTGAATCGGAGCGTGCGGAGGTACGGACGGAGGTACGGGGGTGCGGAGGTGCGGACTCGGCCCGGTAGGGCAGGGCCGAGTGAGTGAGGCGGAGCGGGCCCGGGCCGGGTGCGGCCGAGCGGACCGGGCCCGGCGTACGGGGCTGCGCGGGCCCGGCACGGCCGTCAGGAAGGGGCGGCTCTACTGGCGCTCGCGGACGGCGGCGGCGATGCCGGCCGGGGTCGGGACGTCGAAGAAGATGTCGAAGTCCAGCTCCACGCCGAGCGCGTCGCGGATCCGGGCGGCGATCTGGATCACCGTCAGCGAATGCCCGCCGAGGTCGAACAGGTCGTCCTCGGGGCCGACGTCGGGCAGGTTCAGCACCTCGGCCCAGATCCGCCGGACCGTTCCGGTCGTCGCGTCGCCGGCCTCCGCGGAGCCGGCGGGAGCCCCGCCACCGTGGGCCGCCGCAGTCTCGCGCGGCGGCACCGGCAGGGCCCGCCGGTCCAGCTTGCCGTTCGGGGTGAGCGGCAGGCGCTCCAGGGTGAGCCAGCGCTGCGGTGCCATCGCGGCCGGCAGGGTGCGCATCAGGTGGGTGCGCAGGTCGGCGGGGGCGGGCGCCGGGATGCCCGCGGCCGGGATCAGGTAGCCGGCCAGGAAGGGCTCACCGTCCTCCTCGGTGTGCACGGCAACGACGGCCTGGGCGAGGGCCGGGTGCTCCAGCAGGGCCGACTCGATCTCGCCGAGTTCGATCCGGTGGCCGCGGATCTTGACCTGGTCGTCGATCCGGCCGAGGAACTCGAGTTCGCCGTCGGACGTCCGGACGGCACGGTCACCGGTCCGGTAGAGCCGGGCTCCGGGCGGGCCGAACGGGCTCTGCACGAAGCGTTCGGCGGTCAGTTCGGGGCGGCCGAGGTAGCCGTGGGCGACACCGTCCCCGCCGATCAGCAGCTCTCCGGGGATGCCGAGCGGAGTGGGGTTCAGCTGCTCGTCGACCACGTAGGTCCGGGTGTTGGCGATCGGGCGGCCGATCCCGACCCGCTCCGGCCCGACGGGGATTTCGGCGCAGGTGGACCAGATGGTGGTCTCGGTGGGCCCGTACACGTTGAAGAGCCGGGCGGTGCGCGCACGCAGGTCCCGGGCGAGCGGCAGCGGCAGCGCCTCGCCGCCGGCCAGACCGGTGACGGCGGTGAGCGGGTCGGAGCCGCTGCTCCCCGCCGCGAGCATCACCCGCCATCCGGAGGGGGTGGCCTGCACGTGGGTGACGCCCTCGGAGCCGATCAGGGAGAGCAGCCCGGGACCGTCGACGGCGAGGCCGTCCGGGGCCAGGACCAGGCGGCCGCCGGTGATCAGCGGCAGGTAGAGCTCCAGCGCGGAGATGTCGAACGAGAGCGAGGTCAGGCCGAGCCAGGCGTGCTGCGGGCCGGAGCCGAGCAGGTCGGCGAAGGAGGTGAGCAGGTTGACCAGGGCCCGGTGGCCGACGGAGACCCCCTTGGGGCGGCCCGTGGAGCCGGAGGTGTAGAGGACGTACGCCACGTCGTCCGGACCGGGGGCGGCCTCCGCGCCGGCGGCCTTCGCCCCGGCCGGGTGCTGCGCCGACGGCGCGGGCATCCGCAGGACCGCGGGGGCGGCGGCGGCCACCTCGGGCGCGGGCTCGCGGTCGGCCAGCACCAGGACGGCACCGGAATCGCGCAGGACCAGGGCGAGGCGCTCGGCCGGATAGCCGGGGTCCAGCGGCAGGTACGCCGCACCGGTGGCGAGGACGGCGAGCAGGGCGGCGGGCAGGTCCGCGGTGCGGTCCAGGTGGAGGCCGACCAGGTCGCCGGGCCGGACGCCGGCACTGTGCAGTGCGGTGGCCAACTCATCCGTACGGAGCAGGAGTTCGCGGTAGTCGAGGTGACGGCCGGCAGCGCTGACCGCGATCGCCCCGGGGGTGGCGGCGGCCTGGGCGCGGACCAGGTCGAGCACGGTCCGGTCGGCCGGGTAGGGCCGGTCGGTTGCGTTCGGCGCGGTGGTGACGGCCCGCAGTTCGGCGGCGTCCAGCAACGGCAGGTCCAGCAGCCGGGCACCGGGTGCGGCGACCGCGCCCGCGAGCAGGGTCCCGTAGTGGCCGGCGATCCGGCGCGCGGCATCCGGGGCGAGTACGGCCGGGTCGTACTGGAGGCTGAAGTCGAGTCCCCCGTGCGGGGAGTTGTGGCTGCCGGGGGCTTCGACGACCTGGAGGTGGAGGGTGTTGCGGGCGGTGCGGTTGTGCACGGCCCAGGCGATCCGGGCGCCGGTGCCGGCGAAGTCCGGGTCCGGGCCGCGCCGGCGGTAGCCGAGCGAGACCGCGGTCAGCCCGACGCGGGGGCTCAGCCCGGCGACGGCACTGCCGAAGGGCACACTGCGGTACGGGTAACCGGCCCGCAGCTCGGCCCGGACGGCGCCGGCGAATGCGGCGAAGGTCTCCGATGCGGATGCGGATGTGGACGTGGATGCGGACGCACCGGCCCCGGGCGCGTGGACGGGCAGTTCGTTGACGAACAGCCCTATTTCATCGGCGAGTTCCGGCGTCCGGGTGGAGAGCGGCACGGACACCGGCACCGCTTCGCCGCCGTAGCGGCGCAGCAGCCCGTGCAGGGCCGCGAGCAGGAACTCGAAGACGGTGGTACCGGCGAGGGCGGCCGCAGCGGCCAACTCCTCGGCCTCGGCGCCGTCGAGGCGCCACCCGACCGTCTCACCGGCCCCGGCGAGGGTCGGAGTGCGCTGCACGCCTGGCAGGACCGGGTCGGTGGCGGCGGCCCAACGCGGTCCGTACCACTCGGCGGCCCTCCGTACGGCCTCCGGATCCGCCGCCGGGGCGGCCGGGGCCGGGGCAGGGGTGGCGGGCAGGGGTGCCGAGCCGTACGCGGCTGCGAGGTCCCGGGTCAGGACGTCCTTGGAGTTGCCGTCGAAGACCGCGTGGTGCGCGGTGACCAGCAGCTCGGCGCTGCCGTCGGCGCGCCGGTGCAGGGTGAAGCGGCTGAGCGGTCCCGTCTCCAGGGCGAACGGTCGAGCGGCCTCCTCCTCCAGTCGCTTCTCCAAGTCGGCCTCGTCCGCGGGCGCTTCGAGCTGCACCAGTTCGGGCTGCTGCGCCGCGGGTTCCTGCCAGACCCGGCCGTCACGCTCCACCAGCCGGGCACCGAGGGCCGTGTGGCGCCCGGTCACGGCGGTCACCGCGCGGGCCAGCGCCGCCGTGTCGATCCGGTCGAAGGAGATCCGCACCGGCATGTGGAACGCCTCGCGGGCCAGTCCCAGTCGATCGGTCAGCCAGACACCCTGCTGGGCCGGCGAGGCCGGCGTGCGGTCGGGCAGGGGGAGTACTTCGGACATCGGGGCTCACTTAGGACGTCGGAGCAGAGTGGAGGAGCGGCACGTGTCAACGTGCGGACGCGGCTTTGGGCGCGGAGAACCGCACGTGAGGACTTCAGAGGTCAACGGCAGGCTGCGGCGAACGGGTTCGGTGACGGCGCCGGCCATCATGGGACGTCCGGCCCTCCCCCGGGGACCGGCCGATGGCCGTGAGTGGTCCGGACCGCCGGAAATCCGAGGATCACCGGAGACGTCGGCAGCTCGGGCCCCCACCCGATGAAGACAATTGGTCCAGACCTGTCGAGAGATTCGCACAACGCCCAAGTACCGTCAAGAGCCGTCCACGGCCCGGAATCAACCACCATGTACGGGCCGAGCTCCACCGACGTCCACCCAAACGTCCGCAGTCCGCCCATCCCTGACAGTTCATCAACCTCTCGACGGGCAGGGGTAGATCAGCAGCGTCGCCCGCTGCGTGAGCATCGCGACGGCCATGGAAGCCCGGCCCTGGGCGGGGAAGCGGCATCCGCAGCCGGCCCGCCGACCGGTCCTACTGTTCGCCGGCGCGTGCGGCAGGCCCGGCGGTGACGACGGCGCCCCGGCGCTCCGAGCCCTGGAAGTCGGCTGCCCGCGACAAGGAGGAGCACGCTCGCGTATGTGAAGTGCATGCGCGAGAACGGGGTCGCCGCCGTCCCCACCCCCAATGCCGAGGGCGGCTCGGCGGTAGCGGGGATGCGCTGGGCGGCGATCCGCGGAGCCCGGTCCTCAAGGCGGCCGAGAGGAGGTGCCGGCGGATCCCGGAGCAGGTTGCAGGAGGTGGCGAGGAGTTCCAGTCCGGTGGCCCGGGACCCGGCCCGCGGTAACCGGCGCGGGGCCCTACGCCCCGCGCCGGGTCCGCGGTGCGGGGCGGTCCGTGCCGGTCCGTGCCGGGGAAGGGGGCGGTGACGGTCAGGCCGCCTCCCGGGCGCGGGGAGGCGCTGAGACCGGCATCGTCCGCGTGGGCGGTGGCCTGCGCGGTGGCCCTGCACGTCGGCGGCATCGGCGTGGCCGACACCATGCTCGTCTCCGTGCCCGAACGCCGCTCCGGGATCGGCCTGCGACGAGCCGTCGGAGCGGCCAGGGGCACCATCCGCCCGCAGGTCCTGCCCGAGCCGATCCGGCTCGCCATGCTCGGCGGGATACCCGGAGCGGCGCCGGGCGCCGTTGCCACCGCCGTGTAGGCCCGCGCCAAGCGCCGGGCGGCCGTCGTTCCGGTCCTCGCCCGGGACACCGGACTCTGCACGGCCGTCGCGATCGGTGCGATCGGTGCGGTCGCAGGGCAGCGCCCCGCCCTGTACGGCCCGAATGCGGCCCGCCGAAGCCCTGTGCCCGCCCTAGGCAGTCCCTCTCGGACCCTGCCCGGCCCGCGACGACGCCGTCCGCCGCTCCCGCCGGTATGCCCCGGGCGGGGTGCCGAAGTGGCGCTTGAAGGCTTTCGCGAACGCGAATTCCGAGGTGTAGCCGGCCTTCTCGGCGACGGTGCCCAACGGGTCGGCCGTCTCGCGCAGCATCCGCGCCGCGAGGGCCATCCGCCACGTCGTCAGGTAGCCGAGGGGCGGCTCTCCGACCACCGTGGTGAACCGCCGGGCGAACGCCGCGCGCGACAGTCCGGCCCGGCTCCCCAGCGATTCGACGGTCCACGGATGCGCGGGGTCCTCGTGGGTCGCCTTCAGCGCCGGGGCGATCAACGGGTCGTTCAGCGCCGAGGCCCAGCCCTGCGTCCGCTCTCCGGGCAACTCGGCGTACCAGGACCGCAGGATGTAGAGGAGCAGCAGATCGACGAGCGCCGTGACCACCGAGTCCGAACCCGGCTGAGGCCGGTGGATCTCGGCGCAGAGCTGGTCGACCGCCGAGCGCAGCGTCGGTTGGCGACCGGGGCCGGCCGGGAGGTGGATGACCTCCGGGAGGTCGCCGAGCAGCGGATGCGGCCGGTCGATGTCGAGGTGGTGGGCCCCGCACACCAGCACGCTGCGGGCGCCGTCGCCCTCGACGGTGAACCGCCCGATGGGCGAGGAGGTGTCGACGCGGGCGGGTTCGAAGGCGACCGGCTCGCTGCCGACCGCGTCACAGATGGCGTGGCCGGTGCCGCGGCGCAGGAACACGACGTCGCCGGGGCCAGGGCGACCGGCTCGCCGACGACCGGCAGGAGGAAGCAGTGGCCTTCGACGACGACGTGGAATCCGGCTCCCGCGACGGGCTGGAAGCGCACGCCCCACGGGGTCGTCATAGGCGGCACCTCCGGCATCGGATTCGCCGTCGCGCAGGCCGTAGTTGCACAAGGTTCGAACGTGGTCGTCGCCTCCAGCAGTCGGGACCGGGTCGACCGGGCGGTGAAGAGGCTCGGCGGTCCGGCCGAGGGCGTCGCGCTGGACGTCGCCGACGAGGCCGCGCTCGCCGCCTTCTTCGAGCGGACCGGCGCGTTCGACCACCTCGTCTACACGGCGGGGGAGCCCCTGTTGCTGAAGCCGCTCGCCGACCTCACCGCCGCGGAGTCCCGGACGTTCTTCGAGCGCCGTTTCCGAGGCGCCCTGCTCGCCGCGAAGTACGCGGCGCCGAAGCTCCGTTCGGGCGGCTCGATCACTTTCACCCCCGGAGCCTCGCCAGCCGGCCCGCCCCCGGAGCTTCGCCAACCGGCCCGCTCCCGGAGCCTCGCTCGGCGCGAGCGTCACGGCAGCCGCCGAGGGTCTGATGCGCGCCCTGGCCCTGGAACTCGCCCCGCTGCGGGTCAACGCGGTCCGCCTCGGCGCGATCCGCACCGAGCTCTGGGACAGCAGCGTGCCCGAACCGGAGGCCTTCCTCCAGGCGCAGGGCCGCGGCCTTCCCGTGCAGCGGGTCGGCAGCCCCGAGGAGGCCGCGGCGGCCTACCTCTACCTCCTGGGCAACGGCTACGCGACCGGCACGGTGCTCACCCTCGACGGCGGAGCCGCGCCGGCCTGACCCGGCCGTCATTGGCCTCGGACGCCCCCGCGCCATCTCGGCAAGGGGGGTTGCCAAATTAGGCAAGTCACTGTCACCATTCTTGCCATGAAGCCTCGTGTACTTGTCCTCGGCGATCAGCAGACCATGGTCGACGCGGCGGTCAAGCTGGGAGCCGAGGTGTGGTGGGCGCAGCGCCCCGAGCGTGTCCGGGCCGAGGAGGCCGCCGCTCCGGTCGTGACACTGCTGACCGACTACACCGATCCGGCCTTCGTCGACCTCGTCGCGCATCTGCACGCACTCCGGCCCTTCGACGCCGTGGTGAGCATCCAGGAGCACGCGCTGCTGTCCCTCGCCGCGCTCAACGAGCGGCTGGGGCTGCGCGGGCCGCACCGTGAGACGGCGCGGCTGGTCACCGACAAATGGGCCATGCGCGCCAGACTCGCCGAACGCGGGGTGAGTCCGGTGGCGGCCGCCCTCGGGCGGACCGCGGACGACCTGCGCGCGTTCGGCGCCGAGCACGGTTTCCCGTTCATCGCCAAGCCGGTGGCGGCGACCGGCAGCTTCGGGGTGGTCCTGGTGGACCCGCACGGGGTGGACGCGGTCGCCGGGGGGTTCACGGGCACCGGGGTGAGTGCGTTCCTGATGGAGGAGCACCTCGACGGCCCCGAGATCAGCGTCGAGACCTTCACCTTCGCCGGCCGCCACGTAGTCCTCGCGCTCACGGACAAGTCGACCGGCCACGGCTTCGTCGAGAGCGGGCACACCATGCCCGCCACCCTGGACGAGGCCGTCCGCGCGGAGGCGGTCGAGGTGGTCGGGGCGTTCCTGGACGCCGTCGGCCTGACCGACGGGCCGTCCCACGTGGAGGTGAAGCTGACCTCCGCCGGTCCGCGGATCGTCGAGGGCCACTGCCGCCGCGGCGGCGACCGGATCAACGAACTCGTGCGCCTCGCCTACGGCGTGGACATGGAAGAGCTGACCGTGGCCTGGGCGCTGGACCGGACCGAACCCCTGGCCGGACCGCCGCAGGCCCTGCGCGCCTCGGCGATCGCGTTCGCCGAGGCTCCCTGCGGCGAACTGACCGCGGTGACCGGGGAGACCGAGGTCCTCGCCGACCCGGACGTGGCCGAGGTACGGGTCCTGCACGAGGTCGGCCGGCTGATCGGCCCGGTCCGCTGGTCGGGCGATCGCGCCGGGTACGTCATCGCCACCGGGACCACCCCGGCGCACGCGGCCGCCAAGGCGGTGGCGAGCGCGGCACGGCTGGTCTTCACCGTAGCCGCGCCGTCGGACGCCCTGCCGTCCGATGCCCCGCAGCAGGATGCCCGGCAGCCGGACGCCCCGCCCTCGGACACCCGCCTCCCGACGCCCCCGCAGGCCACGGCCGCGGGCCCGGGCACGGCAACAGGCACGGCCACGGCCACGGCCACGCCCGGGCCCGCGCCGCACCCGGCCGCCGACCGCGACCTCAGCCGCGAGAACGACCTCTCCCGGCACGTCGGTTACGAGCGGACGGACGGCGTCTGCGATGACTGAGGTGATCGAACGCAAGGGCGCCGGGCCCATGATGGGCGAGTCGGCCCTGCGGCGCGTAGTCGCCGCCAACTACCTGTTCTGCCAGTTCGGCAAATTCTCCCTGATGCCCGTCCTCGCGGTCATGCTGACCCAAGGCGGCAAGGGGAACGCGTCGATCGCCGGGCTCGGCATGTTCGCCTTCCTCCTGTGCATCGGCCTGTCCTCGCTGCCCGTCAGCCGCTGGCTGCCGAGACTGCCGTACTCCGTCACGATGGCGGCCGGCATGGTCTGTTCGGCCGCCGGCTTCGGCGCCCTGGCCTACACCACCCGCCCCGTGCCGGTCGTGCTCGCGCTGTGCCTCGCCGGCTTCGGCAACAGCGTCCACGGCGTCCTCGTCCGCGTACTGATCGCGGAGAACCTCGCCGCCGAGCCGGCCCGCAACATCGTCTACGCGATCATGCAGATGGCCACCAACGCCGCTGCCGCGCTGGGCCCGTTCATCGCCGGCGCGCTCTACGTCTCCGGTGACAACCGGCCGCTGATCGCCCTGGTCTCCGTCGCCTACCTCGCCGCCGCGGTCACGCTCCTCGTCGGCGTGCCGCGCGGACTGAGACCGCCGAGCACGGTCCGGCCCGCCGATGGCTCCCCGGCGCGGCTCCGTGCGCTGCGCGACCCGGAGTGCGCCCGCGCCATCGGGCTCACCGTGGCCGGGGCCTTCGTCTACGGGCAGTTCTACTCCGCGTTCGCGCTGTACGTGAGCCTGGCGATCGACGCTCCGATGCTCCGGGCGGTGCTGCTGGGCGGCCCCCCGGTCGTCATCGTGCTGCTCCAGTCCGGGGTGACCGTCCTGGCCAACCGCAGGCTGCGGGCCGGCGTGGCGCCGAACACCCTCCTGGCCTTCGGGGTGATCGCCTTCGGCAGCGGGATCGTCCTCCTGGGCGTCGGCCTGCCGGCCGTTGCCGGGGCGGCCGTGGCCATGGCGGTGTTCGCCTTCGCCGAGATGCTCTACGCGCCGATGGTCAGCATCGCGTTCAACCGCCTCACCAACGTTTCCCCCATCGCCTCCTCCAACCTCCAGGGCGTATCGCTGACTTCGGGCGAGGCCCTCGGCTCGCTGTTCGGCGGAGCGGTCTTCCTGACCAGCTACCACCACGGCGCCGGCGACTGGTACTGGCTGGGCCTCGGCACGGCCGCCATCGCCGGAGTCTGCCTCCACCTGGCGAAAGCCCGCACCAACACCACCACCACCACCGCACCTCGTAACGAAGGGCATTGACATGGACCATCTGAAGCGCATCGCGATCCTCGCCGACGGGGAGATCACCCCGAGCACGGCCAAGACCGTGACCGGCATCCTGCGGTACCGCTCCGACCGCGTGGTCGCGGTGGTCGACCGGGACAACGCCGGCCGGGACGCCGGGGAGGTGGTCACCGGCGGTCTCGGCGCCGGGATCCCGATCGTGGCGGACATCGAGGCCGCCATGGCCCTCCAGCCGGACGCGGTCCTGCTGGGTACCGAGCCCACGGGCGGCATCCTGCCGCCGCACTGGCGGCCGACGGTCCTGGAGGCGATCGGCCGGGGCCTCGACGTGATCAACGGACTGCACACCATGCTGGCCGAGGACGAGGAGATCAGCGCCGCCGCCGAGCGCAGCGGGGCCACCCTCTGGGACGTCCGCCGGGAGCCGAAGGAGCGCTACGTCGTCGAGTTCCACGAGGACGGCAAGCCCGTGTTCGAGATACAGACGCACCGGCCCGGATCGCGGACCGTGCTCACGGTCGGCACCGACTGCGGCATCGGCAAGATGACCACGATGCTGGAGATCGAGAAGGAGGCGCTGCGCCGCGGCCTGGCACCCGCCTTCGTGGCGACCGGTCAGATCGGCACCATGATCACCGGAAAGGGGGTGTCGATCGACGCGATCATGGTCGACTACGTAGCCAAGATCATCGAGGAGGAGGTCGTCGCCGCCGTCGAGGGGAGCGACCTCGTCCTGGTCGAGGGACAGGGCGCGCTCAACCACCCGCGGGGCTCCGGCGGTCCGCTGTTCCTGATGCACGGCAGCCGCGCGGATTCCCTGATCATGTGCCACGACCTGAGCCGGCCGGCCATCAAGTACCTGCCGGACCACCCGCTGCCGTCGCTGGAGCGGGCGATCGAAATGCACGCGGAGGGCGCGAGCTGGGTGTGGCCGGAGGGCCGCTGCCCGATCGTGGGCCTCTCCCTCATCACCGCCGGACTCTCGGACGAGCGCGCGCGCGAGGAGATCGCCGCCATCGAGGCGGCCACCGGCCTGCCGGCGACCGACGTGGTCCGCTACGGCGCCGAGAAGCTGCTCGACGCGATCCTCGCCGGCCCCACCGCCTGACGCCACGCCACGCCACACGACGCAGTCGCTTTCCCCGGCGGCCGGGGCGGCCCGGGCGTGGCCCCCCGGCCGTCCGCGGCCGCCCACCGCGTTCGCCGCCCGCCGCCCGCCGCCGGGGTCCGGGACGCGCCGCCCACCTCCCGGAACCGACCGTGCGACGACACCCGTCCCCGGCCCCGTCGGTTCCGGTCCGCGCCGTGCTGCCCTTTTTGCACCTGGAGAGGAAACGTGACGACCACCGTACAGAACGACCTCCGCAGCCTGGACTTCAGCAGGCTCGACCGCACCGTGCGCAAGGAGCTCAGAGAGCTGTGCACGCTGGACAACCACCATGCACCGCTGGCGCTGCTCTCCGACTACCTGATCCTGGCCGCCTCGGTCTGGCTGAGCGTGGGCGTCTCCTACTGGTTCTACCCCGTCGCGCTCGTCCTCATCGGGTCCACGCAGCGGGCCTTCGTGAACCTGCTGCACGAGTCCTCGCACAAGGTGCTGGCACGCAACGGCCGGCTCAACCTCGCCCTGGGCACCGTGTTCTCCGGCTACCTCGTCCTGCACATGTACAACCCGTACCGGCACTCCCACATCGGCTTCCACCACCGGTTCCTCGGCGATCCGGAGAAGGACCCCGACTACAACTTCCACGTCGGCGTCGGCCTCTACGACCACACCCAGTCCGACCGGACGTTCTTCCTCCGCAACATCGCCCAGGCGATCCTCGGCCTGCGGGCCGCCGAGTACGTCACGTACGTCGTCCGCGACCGCATCCTCTTCAAGGCGGACGGGGCCACGGTGTCCATGCCGATCCGCCAGCGCACCGAGCTCGTGCTGATGCTCTCGCAGTGGGCCGCGATCGCCGCCGTGTGCACGTGGCAGGGATGGCTGCTCGAACTGCTGCTCTTCTGGTTCGTGCCGTTGTTCACCACGGCCATCGCCATCGGCTGGCTGTCCGAGCTGGCCGAGCACTACCCGCTGCCGGAGAGCGAGTCGCGGCAGATCCTGATGACGCGCAACCGGCACGGCTGGGCCATCGAGCGGTTCCTGCTCGGCCGCCACCACGACAACTACCACCTGGTGCACCACCTCAACACGGGCGTGCCCTTCTGGAACATGAAGCGCGCCCACCGCATCCTGCTGCGGGACCCCGCCTACGCCCGCTGGGACGGACTGTGGGCGGGAATCCTGACCCGGTCCCGCGGCCGGCGGAACCAGGAGACGCTGCTCAGCTACGCCTCCAAGTACCGCAAGTGGCAGCGCGCCGGAGGCGACCCCGAACAGCTCGGCGCCGACGGCTCGTTCGCGGAGGCCGCTGCTCTCGCGCGGGCTTCCTGACCCGTACGCACAGGACCCACGAGGATCACGAGGAGAGCCCAGCCATGCCCGTACACCTCAACACGGCGGGCGCCGGGCTCATGCCCGCCGCCGTCGTGGACGCCATGACCGGCTGTCTGCGCAGCGAGGCGCGGGACGGCGCGTACGAGACCGAACTGCGGCACGCCGACACGCTCGACAAGGGGGTGTACGAGAGCCTGGCGCGCGTGCTCGACGCCCCGGCCGAGGGCCTCGCACTGTTCGACAGCGCCACCCGGGCATGGACCTCGGCCGTCACGGCCCTGTCCCTGTCGCCGCGGGACCGGATCTGGATCACCCCGTACGAGTACGCGGGCAACCTCATCCTGTGGACCGAGCTGAGGCGGCGCACCGGCGTACGGATCGAGGTCGTGCCCCTGCTGCCCGGCGGCGACCTGGACGTGGAGTGGATGCGGAACTCCATCCGGGAGGACGTGGCCGTCGTCTCGGTCCCGCACGTGCCCTCCGGGTGCGGCATCGTCCACCCCGTCGAGGAGATCGGGCAGGTCCTGGCCTCCTGGCCGTGCCTGTACCTCGTCGACGCCTGCCAGTCGGTGGGACAACTGCCCGTGTCCGTCGGGGAGATCGGCTGCGATCTGCTCACCGGTGCGGGCCGCAAGTTCCTCCGCGGGCCGCGCGGCACCGGCTTCGCGTACATCGGACCGCGCCTGCGCGAGCGGGCGCGCCCCCCGTTCCACGATCTGCACGTCGCCGACATGACCTCCGACACCACCTACGAGGTGCACACCGACGGTGCCCGGCGCTTCGAGTACGCCGAACGCTCGGCGGCCGCCGTCATGGGGCTCGACGCGGCCCTGCGCCACCAGCTCCGGCGCACGGAGAGCGCCGTCGAGCCCTCCGGAGACACGCTGCGCGACCTCGTCCGCGCCGCGGTCGAGGAACTCCCCGGAACCCGGCTCGTCGACCCCGGAACGCGCCACGCGTCGATCGTCACGTTCGTGTGCGACCGCACGCCGGCTCCGCGCGTGCGGGACGAACTCGCCGCCCGCGGCGTCAACGTCTGGGTGGCCCAGGGCAGTCACACGCCCCTGTTCATGCGCCGCGAGGGAATCGACCACGCCGTGCGCGTGGCGCCCCACTACTACAACACCCCTGACGACGTGGCCGTGTTCGCACGGGAACTGCGGGCGATCGTCGCCTGACCGAAGGTCCGGACAGGGCCGGCCAGGTAAAGCCGGGCCGGCCCGGGCCGGCCACAGAACACCGAACACCGAACCGAAACACGAGAGGAATCACGGTGACCACACCGCACGAGGCGATCGACCGGGAGGCGCTCCGGGCCCTCGGCGACGAGGTGATCGACTGGCGCTTCAAGGGGCTGCCGGTCTCCGCGGAGGGCGGCACGGTGGCCGAGCTGGCCGCCCGGGGCCTGAACCTCTTCGACGACGGGTTCGTCGGGCCCGTGCTCACGCTCGACGCCGACGCCCTGGAACACAACGTCACCACCATGGCCAAATGGTGCGCGGAGCGCGGCGTCGAGCTGGCCCCGCACGGCAAGACCACCATGGCGCCGCAGCTCTGGGCCCGCCAACTCGACGCCGGCGCCTGGGGGATCACGGCGGCCAACACGGCGCAGTTGCGCGTCTACCGCCACTTCGGCGTGGCGAACGTCCTCTTCGCCAACGAACTCGTCGACGCCCCTTCCCTGCAGTGGGTCAGCGCCGACCTGGACCGCGACCCCGGCTACCGCTTCAGCTGCTTCGCCGACTCGCCCGAGGTCGTCCGCCGCATGCACGACGCCCTCACCGCGCTGCGGCCCGCGCCTTCGCGGCCGATCGAAGTGATCGTCGAACTCGGCCGTACGGGCGGCCGGGCCGGCGCCCGCACGGTGGCGGAGGCCCTCGCCACGGCCCGCGCCGTCGCCGACAGCCCGGTGCTGCGGCTGGCCGGTGTCGGGGGATACGAGGGCGTCCTCGTCAACGACCCCTCCCCGAACAGCCTCGGCGTCATCGACGGCTTCCTGCGTCGCATCCGCGAGGTGACCGAACTGATCCACCAGGAGGGGCTGTTCGAGACCGACACCGTCGTGGTGACGGCCGGCGGCAGCTGCTTCTTCGACCAGGTGGCCAAGGCCCTCACCGAGCCCTGGCCCGACGGGCTCAACGTGCTGCCGGTCCTGCGCAGCGGCTGCTACATCGCCCACGACGACGGCTTCTACCGCTGGATGTCGCCGTTCTCCCGGGAGGCGGCGGGGGAGGGACGGCTGCGCCCCGCCCTGCGGGCCTGGGGCCGGGTCACCTCGCGTCCCGAACCGGGCCTCGCCCTGGTCACGGCCGGCAAGCGGGACCTGTCATTCGACGCCTGGCAGCCCGAGCCCCAACTGGTCCGCCGGGACGACGGATCCACGCAGCCGCTGCACGACTGCGTGATCAAGGAGGTGAACGACCAGCACGCCTTCATCCGGCTCGCCCCCGGCAACGACGTCCGCGTGGGGGACTGGGCGGGCATCGGCCTCGCCTACCCGTGCACCGCGTTCGACAAGTGGCAGCTGATCCCGGTGACCCGCGGCGAGACGGTGATCGATCTCGTGCGGACGTTCTTCTGACCGGTACGGCGGAGAGGGCGGAGAGCGCGGAGAGTGCGAAGAGAGAGGTGGGCGGCGGGGTGACCGTGACCGTGACCGGACGGCACGCAGGCAGCGCGACACGGCTGCTGTGCGCACTGCAGACGGCCGTCGCCGTACCGGCGGGCGTGCTCCTGGCGGGACGGCTGCCCGGTGGCTACGCCGCCGGGGCGGCCCTCGCCGCGCTGGCGACGGGCACGGCCCTGCTCGGCCCGCGCCTGGGCTCCCGTACGCGCAGAGGCGTCCGGGGCCCCCGGCCGCAGGCGACCGGCTCCCGTACGCGGGCGGCCCTGTCCCTCGCCCTCGGCGCGGTCGCGGGAGCGGGCCTGGCCGCGGGGCCGTCCCTGACCCTCCCCGCGGTGGCGGGACTCCTCTGCCTGCTCGGCTGCGCCACGGCCTGCGCACCGCGCGCGAAGCCGGCGGGCACCGTTCTCGTATGGAGCGCCGGGCCGCCGCTGGGCGTGTTCGTCGCTCTCCTCGCCGGTACGGGCGCGCTCTTCGGGGCGCTCGCCGCCCTGAGCGCCGTGGCGCTCGCGCTCCTCCTGGCAGGCCCGTACCCGTCCCTCCGGGCACGCCTGTTCCGGCTCCGGCGACGGCTCGCCACCCCCGCGACCGGGGAGCCCTGGCCCGCGGGACAGCGCCGCTGGGTCAACCAGCGGACCCCGTGACCGGCCTAAGCCGTCTCTTTCGGATCTTGCCGGGCCCGCGACGCCTGGCACCGCGCCTGGCCGCACTGCCGAGGCGACCACGTACGCCCAGTACGCGAACGCCCCGACAGCACGCCCAGGCACGGCACCAGACGCCGCGGACTCGGCCGACAAGATCCGAAAGAGACGACCTAAGGCCCGTGGCAGGACGGGCCCGGCACGTAGCAAGCCCCGCGGAGTTCGCTCCGCGGGGCTCGTACGGTGACCGCGGTCAGTGTTCGGCCGAGTACCACGGCTCGTGGCCGCACCGGAAGGCCGCCGAGCAGCGGGCCAGCGCGCCGGGTCGCAGCTCCGTGACGCGGCCGGCACGGGCGAGCGCCTCCAGCGTCGTACCGCCCAGGTACGCGGCTCCGAGCTCGGAAGCCGTCAGGCTCAGATCCGCCGCGGCGGCCGTACGCTCGCAGGAGACCCGCCCGCCGTCGGCGGACAGCCGGTATCGCCCCGCGTTCCACGGGCAGAACCGGTCCTCGACCTCGAGGACGAGATCCAGCGGTGCCGCGTAGCGGCGCGCCGCGAGCGCCCGGCCTACGTCGACGAGCCGCACCCACAAACCGTCGGAGACGGTGGTGCGCAGGGACCGCATGTCGGCCAGCAGGTGCAGCAGCGGTTCACCGGGAGCGCCGCGGTAGCGGACCCACGGGTGGACGTCGATGTCGATCAGATAGCGCCACAGGGCCGCGTACGCCGGCCCGCTGGTGGTCACCAGCTCGCCGATCTCCACCGCGCTGTGAGGATTCTCGTGGCCGCCCCCGCGCAGCCGGTAGAAGGCGTAGCCGCTCACCTCGCCGTCGGGTTGGGTGTGCACGGCGAAGCGCAGGGCCGTCGCCCCGTTCCGTGCGTGCTCCTCGTCGTACAGCCGGTCGTTCCAGAAGGGCCCGGGGCGGTCGATGCGGCCCACGGTCAGCGTCCTGGCCCTGTCGTAGAGCTCCTCCAGGACCGGCCGGGCCGCTTCGCGGGGCAGCAGCCGGATGCGGCCCCGGCCGAGGTCGGTCCCGGGGCGGAAGGCCATCGCCCGGGTGTCGCCCAGGTAATCGGCCTGGTACGAGGCCACGCCGTAGCCGAAGCGCTCGTAGATCGCGGCCTCGGAGGCGTTCAGGACGGCGATCGGCTCCCGTCCCGCCGCGTGCACGTCGTGCAGTTGCCGGCGCATGAGCGAGGTGAGGATGCCGCGCCGCCGGTGGGTCGGGGCCACGCCCACCCAGACCGCGCGGGCGGCGGGAACGATCGCGCCGGGCACCGTCAGCGCCCGCGTGTAGAGCGCGGCGCCGCCGACCGGCCGGTCCCCGTCGAACGCGCCGAGCGTGCGGTCGAGTTCGATCGTGGTCCGTTCCACGGCCAGCTGGGACGCCGTCCGGTCCTCGCCGTAGCTGTCGGCGACGGCCAGGGCCCAGGCGTCGAACTCCTCGGCGCGGATGGGGCGCAGGGGATGGGGAGGGGCGGGTTCGACGGGGGTGGGTTCGGGAGGGGCGGAGGACATGGGGGTCGTACTCCTTCCGGTGCGGCTACGACAGGCCCTGGCGCGACGGCCGGGCTCCGGCCCGGGTGCGCGCGACGGGCCGGGCGAGCCGGCGGACGACGGCGTCCGGGCGGCCGAAGCGCCCGCGTGCGTCGGCGTCGGCGTCGACCATCGGGCCGATCGGGCCGATCGGGCCGGTCGCGGCGGCCTCGGGGGCGGTGGTGTACCGGGTCGCGTCCACGAGCGCCACGGACCGCCCGAGCAACCTTGTGTGACGGTCCATCAGGTGGGCCGGTGGCGGTCCGGTGGTCAGCGTCACGGTGTCCAGGGTGCGCAGTTGGTGAAGACCCACCCGGCCCGTGGCTTCCAGCAGCTCGCCGAAGAGGTCTGCCGTGCAGAGCAGTTGAGTCACCCGGTGCCGCTCCACGAGCCCTGCCAGGGCTCCGGGCTGGTGCGTCTGCTCCTCGGCGGCGAGGATCAGCCGCCCGCCCGCGGTGAGCGTGGCCCACAGGCCGGCCGCGGCGATCCCGTGGGTGAGCGGCTGTGTCGGCAGCAGGACGGGAGCCCCCGGACACAGCGCACGCCGCGCCGCGGTCGCGGCGGACAGCTCGGCGTGCGTGACGGCCGGGCCGCCGGGGGCGGTCACGCAGGCGGGAGCGTCGGGGGCAGGTGCGGAGGCGGCGCATCCCCGGGCCGGCACCGGCAGGGTGGCGTACGGCTCCACCTCCACGACGGGCAGCCGCACCGCACCGAGCCCGGCCGGGCGGGCCGTGCCAGTACCGGTACCCCGGGTCGCGACGCAGCGCACCGCCGCGCCGGACAGGGCGGCGTCCAGGGCGTCGGCCGGCGCCGACGGGTCGAGGGGAACGTAGGCGGCGCCCGCGCGCAGGGTGCCGAGGGCGGCGGCGACCATGGCGGGCGACGGCTCGACGAGCACGCCGACGCGGTCGCCGCGGCCCACCCCGGCGGCGGTGAGCCGCCGGGCGATCTGCCCGGCCCACAGGTCGAGTTCACGGTAGGTGACCGCGTCGGTTCCGGTGCGCACCGCGGTGCGGGCCGGCACCTTGCGGACGACGGCGGCCACCGCTTCGTGCACGGGCGGGTACGGACGGACGGTGCCGACCTGGTCGGGCCTGGGCATGTGGACTCCTCCCACTGCTCCGTGAAGGGTGGGGCGCCGGGCCCCACCCGCCGGGGCCGAGGGGGGACGGCGCCCCGTGGTCAAAAACCCCCGGGGGCGGGCGGCGCGGCCCGGGCCAGGCCGATCAGGGGCAGCCCGGTAAA